>DLOT01000047.1:47320-50209 GCA_002479715.1 Ruminococcus sp. UBA7477
ACAATAATTATGCGATGTTGCTCTAAAAAATCCTCCCTGTTCACATACGCGAACAGGGAGGATTTGTTTGTTTTATGATTTTCTGAAGTTCAGAAGCTATCAGCAGAGCTATTAGCCGAGCTTATTAGCTCTCCATTGCGTCGATAGCGTCGTTAATGGCTGCAAGCTCCTGATCCACTGTGTTGGAATACTCTGTTCTGAGAGCAGACCATGTGTATTGCTGACCTGCCTCGTCGGTCTTTGTAACATTCTCATAAAGTCTTCTTGTTACACAGCCCTGACCGTCAGTCTGGGAGTTGTCGTCAGACATGAGAGCCGAGATTCCGTAACCGTAGTCGAATACCTGATCGTATTCGGAAGAAGCAGTGGTCGTGAGAACATTATACATTTCTTCTGTCCACAGCGGGTTATCAACAAAGAATTTTTCCTTTGTCGCATTTTTATACTGCTCGTCAGTTGCGGCGATATGCGCGCATTCAAGCCATGTCTTAACGGCTTGGTTCTTTGTTGAGCCCTTGACCCACATATATGCGGTCATATCCGAAGTCGTGATCTTGGCGTTTGTCGTCGGGTCGGCGGGGATCGGAACGATCGCCCAGTTGTCGCCCTCCTTAGGTCCTCCGGCACCTGTCATAGCCCATGTGCCCATTGTATAGAACATAACGTTGCCCATTGTATTCAAAGCGTCCTGTGCGCTGTTTACCCAATCGGTCCAAACAAGTCCGTCCTTTGTGAGATCATAAAGGAAAGTTTCGGCACGCTCAATATTCGGGCTCATAAGGTTGCTTGTAAAGTGCTTTCCGTCATAGGTTACCATTGTTTCGCCTGTCTGCTGAACGATCTGAGGACCGAACCAGCCGCATACACCGTAACGGGTCTCATCGCCCGAAGCATTGCCGACATAGTCTTCCATAACCTCGCGGAATGTATCCCAGTTCCACTCACCGTTGAGCCACAGCTCATAAGGGTCTGCAAGACCTTCATCAACTACAACATCGGCGTTGTACATCATAACGACACCTGTTGCGTAGCTGATAGGCGCAACATAGTGTTCGCCGCCGAGAACAAACTTATCGGCGCCTGCTTTAACGTCGCTCCAAAGCTCAGAGTCGAAATCAACTATGGAATCTACAGGCTGATACATATTTTTGGTTACCTGGCACGGAAATGCCATCCACTCATATTTGAAAATGTCCGGAACGTCCTGCTGAGCGGTTATCGCCGCAGCAAGCTTTTCAAACTTAGCCGAGTCGGTAACTCTCGTCCATTCGATCTTTCCGCCTTTTTCCGAAAACAGCTGATATTCAACTGTAGCTTCGCCTGTAGCGGTAGGATTGAGGTCATAGGTTCCCATCCAGCGGATAGTTCTGTCCTCCTCGGAAAGCTCGGAGGTGTTCATAGAGTCAACTACGCTGTTGTCTTCTACCGTGACCTGATTTTCGTGAGTGGTAACAGTTTCCTCACTGCCGCTGCTGCTTCCGCCGGACGAACCGCAGCCGACAGCCGTTGCTGTCAGGCAGAGAGCCGATACAAGTGCAAGTATACGCTTAGCTTTGTTCATAATTATCTCATCTTCCTTTCAATATACGGTATCAAACCGAAAACTTCTACCTATATTATAAAATATTGAACCGATTTCGTCAAGTAGCATTATGATGAATTGCAAAGCGGTCTTTTGTATGTTTTGTATAATTTTGCGAGTATTTTAACACCGATTGATAATTTGTTAACAAAAAAGCGCTGAATAATGCCAGACGGAGCCAGAAAGTGCTATCTTGTTTTATAGGATGATTTAATGAATATAAAAAAATATTAAACTTGAAATACTGACCTGACTGTGATATAATTATACACAGAGATAATATCGGAGGGAAATCTTACTATGAAGCAATATCTTTATGAAACGCACTGTCACACATCTCCGGCAAGTGCCTGTGCGTCATGGCGCGGAGCGGAGCTGGCTGATTATTACAAATCAAAGGGCTATAACGGGGTTTTTGTGACCGATCATTTTTTTAACGGAAACACTGGGATAGACCGTTCGTTGCCATGGGAACAGAAGGTCATACAGTTTTGCCAAGGCTTTGAGGAGGTAAAGTCTCGCGGCGAAAAGATCGGTCTTGATGTTTTTTTCGGGCTTGAATATAACCGGAACGGGGCGGAGTTTCTGATATACGGACTGGGTAAGCAATGGCTTCTTGAGCATCCCGAGATCCTCGAGCTTCGCATTCCTGATCTGTTTTCACTTGTCAGCATGAGCGGCGGGGCATTTGTTCAGGCGCATCCGTTCAGACAGGCGCCGTATCTTGAGAGAATATGCGTTTATCCGAAATATTGTCACGGAGCGGAAGTTATAAATACCGCAAATGCCGTCGAGTGGAATGAAAATGCAATATGGTATGCAAAGCGTATGGGGCTTTATATGACCTGCGGAAGTGACGCACACTGGCTGGGAAGGGATGACCTCGGAGGGGTTTTGCTGCCGCGTCGGCTTAAATCCGCTGCCGACTATGTGGGTATGATCATAAACCGCGATCCTATCGGTCTGTATACGGAAAAAGACTACGGGTTAGACGTCGTTTCCAAAACCGCTGACTGATCAAAATTATTTTTTGAAAAAAATAAAAAAAGGGTATTGACAAATCAAATAACGAGTGGTATAATCAAATACGTTAAAAGACTGTGATAAAGACGGCTTTGCGGAAAAGCTTTCAGAGAGTCCGTGGTTGGTGTGAACGGGCAGCAGAACGCATAATAGCTTATCTCTTTTGAGTCGGGCACTGAAAGCGCAAGCAAGTAGGCGGCCTCGTGGAAGTCGCGTTAAGACTGAGGACTTGTTGGAGTCTGTGAGTGGCGTATTTTGTTATACGCAATTTGAGTGGTACCGCG
>DLOT01000065.1 GCA_002479715.1 Ruminococcus sp. UBA7477
CGCTGTCTGCGACAGCGACACAGGCGAGGCATTTCCCTGCGGCCGCGGCAGTATCTGCGCCGTTGAGATAACCGGCATTCATCCCAGCTCGGACGGTTCTCCGGGCGAGCTTCAGGGCGTTTTTTCCAATTCGGGAGCCTTGGGCAGCATCGAGAAAAACTGTCCCAAGGGACTTTACGGAACGGCAGACTCTATCCCCTCGACGGCGAAGCCCTATGCTCTCGGCTTCCGTCAGGATATAGAAAAGGGCGAAGCATATGTTATCTGCACGACCGACGGCGGTGAGCCGAAGCTTTACTCGGTAGAGATCGAGAAAATAGATCTCTCGGACGGCGGTGAAAAGGACATGGTCATCAGGGTGACCGACAAGGCTCTGCTGGCTCAAACCGGCGGTATCGTTCAGGGAATGAGCGGCAGCCCGATAATCCAGAACGGCAAGCTTGTCGGCGCAGTGACCCATGTGTTTGTTAAAGACACCTGCCGCGGCTATGCGATATTTGCAGACAAGATGTATGAAGCAATGTGCGAATGCTGTGACAGCGCTGACGCGCTTGAAAATGCGGGATAAAAAAACCGGGGAGCTTTTCCCCGGTTCTTACATAGCTTTTTTGCGTTTGTTTATTCAACTGTGACCTTTTTCATGATCTGCGGCTTGATAGGCTTGTCGTTGTAGTCCGTCTTGACAGAAGCAATCTCGTCAACGACCTCTATTCCCTCAACGACCTTTCCGAACGCCGCGTACTGTCCGTCGAGATGCGGCGCGTCCTTGTGCATGATGAAGAACTGTGAACTGGCGGAGTTCGGGCTCATAGACCTTGCCATTGAGATGACGCCGCGGGTGTGCTTCAGGTCATTGCGGATGCCGTTTGCGGCAAACTCTCCCTTGATCTTGTCGTCCGAGCCTCCCATACCGTTGCCCATTGGGTCGCCGCCCTGTATCATGAAGCCGCTGATGACTCTGTGAAAGCACAGACCGTCATAAAAGCCTTCGGAAGCCAGCTTCTCGAAGTTTCTAACGGTTATCGGCGCCTTATCGGGATAAAGCTCCAGCTTGATCTTTTTGCCGTTTTCCATTTCAATAACGATCATGATCTTGTTCTCCTTTTACTTTTTTCTCGGCAGCAGACCTCTTTCGCAGCGATCGCGCAGATCCTCGAAATAGAGGTGCATCGGCGAAGGATCCTTCTTTTTGCCGAAAAGTCCTTTTTTGTCGGGGTCTGAATACATAAAGTAGTCGAGCGTGCCGTTATTGTTTACGGCATAGAGCCTGTTGACTCTTTTAAAGCCCTGCTCGGTTCTTTTGTTTGGATCGAAGCAGCAGAATATGTCCTCTGCCATAAGATTGACAAGGTTCAAAACCGTTCTGAAGCTGTCGCCCTTTTCATTCCACTCGTCGATATCGGAACGGAAAAACTCCTGAACTGGTATTCCGTTGACCTCCATTTTCTTGATGATCCTTGCCAGCGAGATCGACTTGTCCTTATCGGTAAGCTTTTCGTATTCGGCGTTTTTATACTCGAAGATATAATCTGCTACCGAGTTTAAAAAAAGCTTTTCGTAATTAAACGGTTTTCCTTTCTCTGCATACTTGATGAGGGGTGAGGTTACATCGATGTTCATTTGCTGATTTGCTTCCTTTCGTAATTTTGGTATATCTATGTATGCATAAACGGGATTACCCGAACATAGCCCTGAGCCGCTTTAATTCTTCCTCCTCTTCGGGAGTCATGCGGTATTCATCGACTTCTGTTTCAAAGTCCTCTGCGGCGTTTTCGTTGTCCGCATTCTTTTTGCTTTCCTCCAGGCTTCCGTATTGTTCCTCAAAGCGCGCTGCCAGCCGGTTTATCTTCTCTGCAGAAAACTCCGGGATGCTGTCTGGAACGTCTATCGGTTTTGCCCTTGTATCGCTTTGCTCAAATTCTATTATTATCTGTTCGTGCCTGTCGGTTAGCGACGGCATAGTGCTTCTGGCTTTTTCGCGTCTTTCCGCACGCTTCATTTCCGCTTCGCCCTTGCCGCGCGTATCGTCGTCGCTGAGAGCTTCGTTGAAGTCGGCTGTGTTGCGGTTGTATTTTTCATCTGTCAGGTAGTCGTACATATCCGCAAGCTTTTCAACGCGCTCTTCAATGTCCGTCTCAACGGCGTTTTGGATATTCTTGTATCGTGTGCGGCTTTCTCTCTCCCTGATATCGCTGCAAACGGCTTCAAAGTCGTCGTTTGCCTTGGCCATCTCTTTGTCGCGCACGGGGTTCTTGTCATAATCTTTGTAGTCGGGCTTGGACGGACCGCTTTCCAGAATATCCTTCATTTCGGCGACCTTTTGTTCGACAACGCTCTGTTTTATGCGTTTAAGGGTCTTGACGCTTTTTTGTTCCTGGTTTTTGAAGAAGTCGTCAGAGGCGACCCCGCTTTTGTGAGAAGGAGAGGAGCTTAGCGTGTCATCTTCGGGCTGAGCGATCTTAACGACCGCCGGCTCGTTGTGAGCCGTACGTTTATTCTTTTTGCCGAATATTCCGAGCAGTCCCATATATGAGCAGCTCCTTTCCGTACATAATCATTCAATTATATTATACTACATCTATTCAAAAAAATCAAATACTTTTTTCAATTTACATAAAAATAATAACAAGCGGGCTGATATTAATTGCGTATTTTATGCTTTGTTTACATTTAGTTCACAAACAGATATCAGAATAGTGATAAATTTTCGGTTGGGTTTTGGTATAATATATTTGGATTATACTGTGCTGTTTTGCATAAGCACTTAAATTTTGTCGCCCCGTGCGACGTCGATCGATTGGAGTATTTCTTATGGATAAACTTGGCGTAACGGCTACCGAGCTTTTCGTTAATAACCCTTACAGAGTTCTCGGCATTCCCGTAAACGCGACAGAGGATGAGATAGATGAAAGGTATTCCGTACTGTTCAGTATGTGCGAGGACGGTACCATCGGCGAGTTTTCTTCGCCTTACGATGCGCCCTATCTTCCCTCTATCGTCAGGAATGTTGACACACTGGCAGAGGCCAGGGAGAAGGTATTCAGCAACGGCTACCGCGCCTTTGCCTATGCTGACAGTATGTACGCCTACGACCCGTCCCAGACCGACATCAGCATACTTATAGAGAACATCGACAGCTACGACAGCTTTCTCAACTGCTATATTTGGCTTGTTCTGCATGACCGCAACATCATGTACAAATCAATGTGGTTCAAGCTTGCGAAATACATAGACGAGCTTATCTGCTCGGAGTCGGACAGATGGGCGGAGCTTTTTGACAGCAGATATCCCGAGGAGGTCTATACCGATGACCCGGAAACGCTCGAGGCGTTTTATTCGATCTTCTGCGAGATAATACTTCTGCCGCTTAAAGAGCTTGTCAAAGGCTCTATGGAATGCCAGTCGGCGGTAGAGGTTTTGTCTGTAAGAATGTTTGAAAATCTGGGCAACGGCACCGAGGATCTTCATACGCTTGCCGAAAAGGCGTCCGAGGCTGAAAAGAAGAATAAGAAGGTAAGCCCGAGAAGTCCGGTCATGAAGGGCATTTCCCTGACTGATGCGTATCTTGCCGAGCAAAAGAGCGAGGAAAAAGCGGGCAATGGGGAAAGCGGCTCGATCAGCCTTGTCGAGGGGCTTGACGAGAACAATATCTATAACGACGCCCTTTTCCAGATGCTTAAAGCCAACAAGGCGAAAAGGCAGGTCATTCAGGAGCTTAATACAGACGTTATTTTCGGCTCGGGAAATCTCGGCAAGGAGGAAGACGTCAAGCTGACCATGCAGACGGTCAACACCAAGGCGATGGACGAGAAGCGGCTGAAATCCCCCTATGCGCTCGCGACAGAGGAGATGACGCTTGAGGAAAAGTATGCGGACGTCAACATTAACGATATGCTCGACCCTAAGCTGCCCTATTCCTCAATGAGAGATGTATTCTCGGGATCGGACAAGAATGAGTTTGAGGAGAATATGTCGTCGCAGAGAAGCGGACAGAAGCTGTTCGTTCTGATAATTGTGCTGTTTATCCTCGGAATGTTGGGATATTTCGGATATACTCACTGGGATGAGATAAAAGAGTTTATAAACGATCTGCTGTTTTAAGTATTTAAGTAATAGAAAAGTAAGACGCCAAGTTGACACCCTCTCTTGCAGGGCGTCAACTAACAAAAAATCGTTGTACATCGGCTGAGCCTGAGAGCAAGTGTTCTCAGGCTTTTTTATCTTTGTTTGACCCTCCGCCTCGTCGTCGCAAGCTCCATATCCCTCGCNNCGCGGCAACGCTTGATAATTTTGGCGTTGCCTCTCGCTCATTCCGCTGCTCCTCCTCTCAAAACAAACGCAAGCGTTTGTTTTGTCTATGTTTGATCCGCCGTCAAGCTAAAGTATCTAACTAGTTTTTACTTTAAAGAGGCGGCAACAGGTGCAGCTTTAAGCTGCTGCGGAGAAAAAACACCGTTAATGCACGAAAAGTTCTCTGCACTATCATAAAACTGTCACATTCGGGGGGTATTATGTTGACAGTTAAGAGAACTAACAGAGAAAAGCCTGTCAGCAGGCATCAAAGCATAAGCAAAGAGGTAATGAATATGGATAATTTCAACGGTATCAATGAGAATAACTTCAGCGGCGGGGTGCAGCCAAGCAATACGGCGGCGGAGAGCGGCATTCAGCAGCAGGGAGAAACGGCCTCTAACGAGTTCTCCTATTATCCGCAGCAGAGTGAGCCCAAGAAAAAGAGCAAGGGCGTAAGGTTTTTGAAGGGCCTTGCCATCACGGCGGCGTCGGTCGCCTGCGTTGCGGTCATAGGCGCGGCTTCGATATTCGGCTATACTCTTGTGACGGGACAGGATCTGTTTGAGAAAAACATCTCGGAACAGGCCGAGGCTGCCAATGCGGGCGGCAGCTCTCCGGTGGACAGCATCACCGAGGAACAGGCAGAGCGCGAGATAAGAGATGTTCCGACTCTGGAACAGCTTGCCGCACTCGAAAACGCATTGCCGATACCCGAGATAGTCAATAAGGTATCGCCTTCGGTAGTGGGAGTCGCCTGCCAGCTTTCAAACGGAACATCATACGGCACGGGATTCATAATCTCAAAGGACGGCTATATCGTTACCAACTACCACGTTATTGAGGGCGCGCGTTCGATAAATGTCACATTCTCGGTCTCCGACGACACTCAGGATTATTCCGCGGAGCTTGTCGGCGGAGATGAGCAGACGGATATCGCCGTTCTGAAGATCGACAAGACCGACCTGACAGCCGTTGAGCTTGGAAAATCCGGCGAGCTGGTTGTCGGCGAGCTTGCAATAACCATAGGCAATCCCCTCGGAAGCGAGCTTTCCGGAACAGTCACGGCGGGCATTATCTCGGCGCTCAACAGAACGCTGACCGTCGAGGATCGGAAGATGACGCTTATTCAGACTGACGCTTCGATAAACAGCGGCAACTCGGGCGGTCCGCTTATCAACAGCTACGGACAGGTGGTCGGAATAACCTCTGCGAAGATCTCGGGAACAAATACCGACAATCTCGGCTTTGCTATCCCGATAGACGAAGCTCTGCCGATAGTTTCGGATCTTATCGAATACGGCTATGTAAAGGGCAGACCGGTCGTCGGCATGGTCGGTGAGGACATCTCGGAGATATATTCGCAGTACTATGACATTCCTCGCGGCTTCATTGTCAGAGATATTACGGACGGCGGACCTGCCGATAAGGCGGGCGTCAAGGTCGGCGATATAGTCATAGGCATCGAGGGCGAGCTTATCGAGAGCATGGACGAGTTCAACGAGGTGAAAGCCAAATTCAAGGCGGGCGAAACGATAACCGTTTCGGTTTACCGTGACGATGAGATCGTAGACCTCAGTATAACCCTTGCCGAGGATAAGTCGGCGCTTGAGGATAAAAACGAAAGCGACAACAACAACGGCTATATGCCCGATAACGGCTATGACGACTTCTTCGGCTTCCCGTTCTTCGGATATTGATAAGCTAATCCGGTAATTCAATTATGCTATAATCTCATTTTCACATCCTCCAAGATATGAGCAGACAGACGTTCGGAGATACTTCGGGCGTCTGTCTGTGCTTTTTTGGACGTCGGTGGTTGACTTATGGGAAAGGGTGTGGTACAATAATTTTAATATGAATAAGGAGGCTCATATTTATGAAAAGAATGAAAAGAGCGGCGGCAGCAGTCTTGACGGCAGTCGTGGCTTTGACGGCGATGACGTCCTGCAAGGGCGGAAACAATGACGATTCTTCGTCATCGTCACAGAGCGGCACCGAGGCTTCAAGCACGGCGGACGCTGATACAACAAGCACAGCAAGCTCTGGGGAGGAAACGGATTTGGGTAACGCAAAGGCATTGACAGCCGAAAATGTTAAACTTGTCGGAAGGACATATTCAAGCGATAATATTCTGTGGCTCGCGCTGTCAGGCTCGGGCGCGGAGTTTACTTATACGGGCAAAAAGCTCGACATAACCGTTAAGGGAGACGGAACGGCAGTCATGGGTCAGGCGGACAGTCAGGCGAGAGTAGCTGTCTATGTGGACGGCGAAAGGGTGTGCGATCAGATGATCGACGCTCCAGAGGTAACACTCAATGCCTTTGAGAGCGCCGAGGCAAAGACGGTCAACGTTCAGATAGTCAAGCTCAGCGAGTGTGCAAATTCTGTCTGCGGAATAAAGCCCATAGAGCTTGCCGAGGGGGAGAGCATCGCTCCGGTCGCCGCAAAGGAGCATAAGATAGAGTTTATCGGCGACTCGATAACCTGCGGCTACGGCGTCGATGATGAGGATAAGGAGCATCACTTCTCGACAAAGACCGAGGACGTTACCAAGGCATATGCCTATAAAACTGCGCAGAAGCTGGGCGCGGACTACAGTATGTTCTCGATCAGCGGCTACGGCATTATTTCAGGCTATACAACGGGAAAGGAGCCCGTCTCGGCGCAGACTATCCCTCAGTATTACGGCTCGGTAGGCTTTTCGTATCAGACCTTTGACGGCGTAAAGCCGCAGGATGTTGAGTGGGATTTCAGCTATAAGCCCGATGTTGTGGTCATCAATCTCGGTACAAACGACGCGTCATATACGGGCGGCAACAAGGAAAAGCAGGCGGAGTATACCGAAGGCTATATTAAGTTTATTAAGCAGGTCAGGGAGAAAAATCCCGACGCTCATATCTTCTGCGCGCTTGGAATAATGGGCAATAACCTCTGCGGCGCTATGGCAAAGGCCGTCGTTGCCTATATGGAGGAAACAGGCGACGAGAAGATCCACCTTTATGAGTTCGCCGTTCAGGACGGCAATAAGGACGGATATGCCGCCGACTGGCACCCGACCGAGGCGACCCACGAAAAGGCAAGCGACGCCTTCGCAGCGGAGATCAAGACTGTAATGGGCTGGTGAAGAAGATGAGCAGACTTAAAAAGCTATTGATATTTGCATTGACGGGAGGCGTGCTTATGGCGGCAGGCTGTGCCGGAGGCGACAGCTCGGCTTCGCAGTCAGATGTACCCGAGAAGGCTAATTCCTCGGAGATAACGGCGGATACGACCACAGCTCCCGAAAGCTCTGAACCGGAGCAGACGACCACTACAAAATTCACCTGCACCACCGCGCAGTGGAAAGAGCCGCAGGAATACGGCAAGGTCATCGCGCTGACCTTTGACGACGGACCCAACACCACAACGACAAACGAGGTGCTTGACGTTCTGGAGGAAAACGGGATAGTTGCTTCCTTTTTCGTTATCGGCACGAACATAAATGAGCAGACCGTTCCCGTTATGCAAAGAGCGGCTGCGATGGGCTGTGAGATCAATTCCCACTCGATGACCCATTCTTATATGAACGGCATGAAGGAGGAGGAGATCACCGCGGAGATCGAAAGCGTAAACAAGCTTATCGAGGACGCGGTGGGCAGTGTGCCCAAGTTTTTCAGACCGCCGTATATCGCGACAAGCGGCAGAATGTACCGTTTGATAGACCAGACCTTCATCAGCGGCTACGGCTGCAACGACTGGGATTCTAAGGTGGACGTCAAGATGAGAGTCGAGAAGACACTGGAGCAGGCTGAGGACGGCGCTATAATCCTTCTGCATGACGCCGCCGGAAACTATCAG
The DNA here is from genome assembly GCA_002479715.1 of Ruminococcus sp. UBA7477. Classification (GTDB taxonomy): domain Bacteria; phylum Bacillota; class Clostridia; order Oscillospirales; family Ruminococcaceae; genus UBA7477. The sequence goes on from DLOT01000065.1 coordinate 8,131, forward strand.
ACGGTCGAGGCGATAAAGCAGATCATTCCGGAGCTGAAGGCTCAGGGCTATGAGTTCGTCACCGTTTCCGAGCTTTTCCATGCAAAGGGCGTTGAGCTTAACCCCGATCTGATGACAATTTATTCAAAGGTTCCGCAGTAAGCGGCTTTTGGCGACCTTTTCGGCGCGTTGCGGCAATTCTGACCGCAGCGCGTCTTTTTGTGTGGACATTTGCGGCAAAGTGTGATATACTTGTTGTGATAAATTTTGTCGAGGTTTTGTTATGGATTTTTTGGATATTGGCGGAGTCAAAGTGAAACGCACGGCAGCTCTGGCGCCTATGGCTTCGGTCGCTGACGGAGTTTACCGTCGGCTTTGCAAGTCGTTCGGGGCGAGCTATGTGGTCAGCGAGATGATCTCCGCAAAGGGGCTTTGCTACAGCGACAGAAAGACCGCCGAGCTTT
>DLOT01000079.1:0-1806 GCA_002479715.1 Ruminococcus sp. UBA7477
AGGCGGCGGGAGCCTCCGCTGTTGCCGTTCACGGCAGGACAAGACAGCAGTTTTACAGCGGTCAGTCCGACCGGAGCATCATACGGAAGGTCAAAAACGCCGTGAAGATCCCCGTTATCGGCAACGGCGATGTCAGATCAGCCGCCGACTGCAAACGGATGTATGAGGAAACGGGCTGCGATCTTGTCATGATAGGCCGCGCTTCATACGGCAGACCGTGTATATTCAGACAGGTTGAGGAATACCTCGAAACAGGTGTTGAAACGGGCGAGCCGCCGCTTAAAGAGCGTATGGAAATAATGCTTCTTCACGCAAGACAGCTCTGCGGAGCGCTTGGCGAGGAGCGTGGTATGCGGGAAGCGAGAAAGCACGTCATCTGGTATGTAAAGGGTCTGCCGGGAAGCGCCGCGATAAGAAATCAGTGCTCTATGCTGACAGAATATCCGCGCCTTGAAAAGATCGCGGAGGAGATAATAAGCCGCGGCGAGGGCGCAAAGTAAGGAGCTGTGAAAATGAGCGGAAAACTCTATGTTGTCGGAACGCCGATAGGAAACTTGGGCGACATAACCTACAGGGCGGTCAAAACGCTGAGCGAGGTCGATTTCATCTGCGCCGAGGATACCCGTGTAACGGCGGGACTGCTGAACTATCTTGAGATAAAAAAGCCGTTGGTGAGCCACCACGAGCATAACAAAAAGCCGAGCCTTGCTCCCATCGCGGCAAGGATAGAGGCAGGCGAGAACTGCGCGATCGTAACCGACGCCGGAATGCCCTGCATCTCAGACCCCGGAGAGGATCTTGTTAGCTACTGCGCCGCGAAAGGGATCGAGGTTGTAGTCGTTCCGGGGCCGAGCGCGGCTGTTTCCGCACTGGCGATAAGCGGTCTGCCTACGGCGAGATTTTCGTTTCAGGGCTTTTTGTCTGTCAACAGGCGCTCCCGTTTCGAGCAGCTCGGCGATGCCGCGAAGATCCCCGATACGCTTATTTTCTATGAGGCGCCTCATAAGCTTCGGGATACTCTGGACGATATGCTCAAATTTTTCGGCGACAGGCGGATATCTCTTTGCCGTGAGCTGACAAAGATCCACGAGGAGGTCATCAGAACGACTATATCGGGCGCGGTCGATATGTATAAAGAGCTTTTGCCGAAGGGCGAGTATGTGTTGATAATAGAGGGGGACACCGCCTCGGAGGAAACGCTTACACTGGAGCAGGCTGTCGGTCAGGCGGCTGAGCTTGCGGATAAGGGTATGCGGAAGGCGGACGCCGCAAAGCAGATAGCTAAGGTGAGTGGCTTTTCCAAGAGCGATATATATTCGGCGCTGATAGAAAGAGGCGGAGAAAATGAGTGATAATATTATCCGCCAAATGACAAGGGACGACATCCCGGCAGTTGCGGCGATAGAGGCGGCAAATTTTTCTCTGCCGTGGAGCGAAGAGCTTTTTTCAAAAGAGCTTGAAAATCCGCAGGCTGTGATACTTGTCGCGGACATAGAAGGAGAGGTCGCCGGCTTTGCGGATATGAGGATCATATGCGGAGAGTGCTATATCAATAATATCGCCGTGAGCGAGCNNTATAGGCGAGGCGCTGATGAAGGGGCTTGAGAGCGCCGCCTCGGGCGCGGAATTTATAACGCTGGAGGTAAGGCAGAGCAACGAAAGGGCGATAGCGCTTTACAGAAAACGGGGCTTCGTAAAGGTCGGCGTGAGAAAGGATTTTTATGAAAAGCCGACAGAAAGTGCCGACTTGATGACTAAAATACTGAAGGACTGATTGATATGAAAATACTTGCCATAGAAAGCTCA
>DLOT01000079.1:1883-3992 GCA_002479715.1 Ruminococcus sp. UBA7477
CCATAGTGAATGCATCTCGCAGGTGGTCTCGCAGGCGCTGACAGAAAGCGGCTGCACACTTGACGATATCGACGCCGTTGCGGTGACCTATGCTCCCGGCCTTATAGGAGCGCTTCTTGTCGGGGTCAGCTTTGCAAAGGGTCTGAGCCTTGCGAGCGGAAAGCCGCTTGTTCCCGTTCACCACATTGCGGGGCATATCGCGGCAAACTATATAACACACCCAGAGCTGAAGCCGCCGTATCTTTGCCTTGTGATAAGCGGAGGACACAGCCACATCGTCGAGGTCATTGACTACACGAGATACAGAGTTCTCGGNNACGCGACGACGCCGCAGGGGAGAGCTTCGACAAGGTCGCGCGGACTATCGGATTTGAATATCCGGGAGGAAAATTCATCGACGAGGCCGCTAAGCGCGGCGATCCGCTAGCATACAGATTTCCTCAGCCGAGAGTAGAGGGCAGTGAGCTTGACTTTTCGTTTTCGGGACTGAAAACTGCGGTAATAAACCTCGTTCATAACTCAAGCCAGAAGGGTGAGAAAATTGACCCGGACGACGTCGCGGCGTCGTTTCAGAAAACGGTCTGCGATATCCTGGTGAAGAAGACGATGCTTGCCGCAGAAAAGACAGGCTATAAGACTCTCGCCGTTGCGGGAGGGGTGTCGGCAAACAGCGGAGTCCGTGCGGCGATGAAGGAGGCCTGCGGAGAGAGAGGTATGACCCTTTACTTCCCCGAGCTGAAATACTGCGGCGACAACGCGGCTATGATAGGCTGTCAGGGGTATTTTGACTTTCTTGCCGGGAAGCGTGCCGACGAGAGCTTAAACGGCGTTGCGACACTTTCTCTCGATGCGCTCTGCGAGGAAACGGAGGCGGAAAAATGACAAACAGAGAGCTTATCTTAAAGCTTTCGGGCGGTAAGATCACAAAGGAGGAGCTGACCGCTCTTATTTCAACATATACCCCAGAGGATGCAGCGTTTGCGGCTGGAATGGCGCGAAGCATAACCGATGAGATATACGGCAGAAAGGTCTTTATGCGCGGACTGATAGAGATATCAAACTATTGCAAGAACGACTGCCTTTACTGCGGAATAAGGCGCTCCAACGCGAATTGCAGCCGCTACAGGCTGACAAAGGAGCAGATACTGAGCTGCTGCGACGAGGGCGCGGAGCTTGGCTTCAAAACATTCGTGCTTCAGGGCGGCGAGGATCTGCATTTCTCCTGTGAGGATATCTGTGAGATCGTCCGTGAAATAAAAAAACGCCACAGCGGCTGTGCGGTGACGCTCTCGATCGGCGAAAAGAGCTTTGAAGAATATAAGGCATACCGCGAGGCAGGCGCGGACAGATATCTGCTGCGGCATGAAACGGCCAGCGGCGAGCATTACGCGAAGCTTCACCCTGCACAGATGAGCCTTGAAAACCGCAAGCGCTGTTTGAGGGATCTGAAGTCGCTCGGCTTTCAGACGGGAGCCGGAATGATGATCGGTGCGCCTTTTCAGACGGCTGAACATCTTGCGGAGGATATGATTTTTATGCGCGACCTGCAGCCTGAGATGGTCGGTATGGGGCCGTTTATTCCTCATAAGGACACGCCGTTCCGGGATATGCCCCGGGGCGGACTTGATATGACGGTGTTTTTCATCAGTCTGGTGAGGATAATGCTTCCCCATGCCCTTGTCCCTGCGACGACCGCTCTTGGAACGATCAGCGACAAGGGCAGGGAAATGGGCGTTATGGCGGGTGCGAATGTTATCATGCCTAATCTGTCGCCCGAAACGGTCAGGGCGAAATATATGCTTTATGACGGAAAAATATCGTCAGGCAGCGAGAGCGCACAGCATATTCAGGATATGCAAAAACGGCTTGAAGCTATAGGCTTTTTTATCGACCTCTCCTCCCGCGGCGATGCAGCTTAAAGCTGCACCTGTTGCCGCCTTGCCAAACATAGACAAGTTAGGAAGATAGAGCGACGGCGGGTCAGACGGACGATAAACAAACCAATATCGACAACACGACAATGGGTAAAAAATTCAGACCAAATCGAAGCGTAAAAGATAATACGCCTATGCCATCTTCCAATCGAACGTCTGAAAACACTAAGGGGGA
>DLOT01000079.1:4111-24245 GCA_002479715.1 Ruminococcus sp. UBA7477
GGGGACGCCCTGCAAGAGAGGGCGTCCCCTTTTATAAATTTATAGTTTTTCTACAGGTTGAAACCGAACGCTGCTACACTTCTTTGTTGCTTTGCTTTGACCTGCTGACAAGCAGTATCGCCGAGAACAGCAGCACGATAAACAGTCCCTCCATTGCAAGACACTGCGCGAATTTTACGCTGCTGTAGGGAACATCGCCCATTGAGAATATCATGTCGTTCGCATATTCATACCAGAATGCAGGCAGAAACCTTGAAAACGCCAGGACCTTATCGCCCAGCAGATCCATCGGAACAAACACTCCGCACAGAAATGCCATGCCCATTCCGATAACATTTCCGGCAATGTGAGCCGTCATAACGCTTTTTGAAACAAAGGCTACCAGAACGGCGATCTCGGTGCTGATTATCAGATATAAGATGCTGTTGACAAGCGCTTTCGGCGTTGTTGACGCCGTGAACAGCACACCGTCGGTCTTTACAGCCGTCACGCCCATAAGCAGAAGCCATGTCGCAGCAGCAAGCACTCCGCTGGCGGCGAACACCGATACTATGTATCTTGTCGGGGAATAGGAGCTTGCAAAGGTTCTGTGAACGACCTTTGAATCCAGCATAACGGCAAGAACAATGCCGATCGCAACGACCAGGATCGCCACACTTGTGTAACCGAACAGTGTGAAGTAAACATAAGACTTCTGACTGTCAGGGGTCTGCTCTGCCACGCTCTCGACCTCGATCCCCTCCAATGCGGCTTCCACAGCCCTTTGCACCGCGCTTTCTGGATCTGTTCCCGCTGCGGTCAGAGCTTCGGCGGAGGTCACTATACTTTGCAGCTGCGACTCAAAAAGCTGTGCCGCAAAGCTGTCGTCTATCTTGGATACGGTGAAAAGGCCCTCGGTCTTTCCCGCCGCCAGACCTTCGGAAAAGCCCTCGTTTACGGTTATGATGTACTGCACCTGACGGTAGTAGAGATTGTCGAACAGCATATCGCCGTCCTCAAAGTCTACTTCCTTTATTTTGTGGTTTTCATCGATATATTCTACAAGTCGGCTGCTTGCCGCGCTGCCGTCAAGGTCGCGTACCGCTATTCTGAGACGTGTTTCGGCATAGTCTGTGCCGATGCTTGACTGCATCGTCATTATAAACAGAGAGATAGCGACGTATGCGATTATTGAAAACATATGCTTTCCGGCAATCTTGAAGTAGGTTTTAAAGGCTTGCATATTTCTGCCTCCGTGTCATAATTGATCCCGCCGCAAAGCACAGCGCCGAGATTATAAGCATCGAAACGATACTGCGGATATATCTGCTCCAGTCGTCATACATCGACAGCGAGTAGAATGAGTCAAACATGATAGACAACGGGTTTATCATATGTATGATCGGCGCTTTTTCGGCGATTATCATTCGCATATCCAGTATCATAAGGCCGCTCAGGAATCCGCCGAGGGTGGAAAACATGGTGGCAATAGCGTCCTTGGAGTTTTCGCTTAAATTGCCTGCCGAGCCGATAACGTAGCCAATGCAGACCGCCATGACCGTTCCCGCAAACGCTGTGACGAAATACATCGGCAGTCTTTTGCCGAGATCGACGTCAAGCACAAAGCGTACAAACAGAATGTTCACGCAGGAGATCAGAAAGCCAGACACTATCGCGGCGCACAGTCCTCCCAGCGCACTCACCGATTTCCTTGTCGGCGAAATGCATCTTCTGGCGGCGAGAGGCGAGAGGTTGCCCTGAATGCCGAGAGCCACCGTAGTTCCGAAGCTTATACTCATTATGATGCTCATTGCTATGAGATTGAAAAAGTACTGAATGTACACGTCCATATTTCCGTCGGAAAGCTTTTCCTCGGTGAAAAGACCCGAAACATCTTCGGCGACGGCTTGTACGGCGGCAGGCAGCGCAAGCGGATCTTCCCTGCCTATCTGCTCCAGTATAGCCGCCTTTGCGTTATACTGCTCAATGATGTTTTGCACAATGCTTATCTGAATATTGCTGCTGCTCACCGCGCTTGAGGACGAGGTTCTGAGCGAGATCTTTCCCTCGCTGCCGACGTCTATTATCGCGGCAAGCTCGCCGTCACCCAGCATTTCCAGAGCTTGCTCCCCGGTCGCCTCTTTTATTTCCAAGAGTTTGTCCTCGCCGCTTGAGAGAGTTGTCATAAGCTCCTCGAAGGGCGGATTTTCGGCTTCATATAATACCGCGACTTTAATGACGGTCAGATTTTCGGTGCTTTCGGTTATTCCGCTGAAGGCTATCTTGAAGCAGGTACCGAGTAATATTGTGAAAAGCAGCGACCAGAAAAGCAGCGTCTTGTTGCGTATCAGGCTTTTGAAGCTGTATTTAAAGCTGTGTAGAAACATAAACCTACTCCTCTGTTATTGATCGTCGCGAAGCTCTTTGCCCGTGATCTCCAAGAATATATCGTTGAGGGAGGGCTGTTCTGAGAATACCCTGCCCATCGCCTTGTCCTTTTTCTGAAGGAAATCCATAATGCGGATGAGGTTGTGCTTGCCGCCGCTGCATTTGATATTCAGGTGACCGTCCTCACAGACGGCTTCGGAGATATGCGGCAGGGCTTTAAGCTCGTTCATCTCGCCGTCGGTCAGCGGTTCGATCTCGATCTTGATGGTTTCGGTGACGGAAATGAGCTTTTTTAGCTCGTCGGTCGTTCCCATAGCAACGCTCTTGCCCTTGTCCATGATCGCAATGCGGGTGCAGATCTGTTCGACCTCCTCCATGTAGTGGGAGGTGTAGATGATCGTCGCGCCCTCTTTGTTTAGACGCTGAATGCCCTCCAATATCTTGTTCCTGCTCTGCGGATCGACGGCGACAGTCGGCTCGTCGAAGATTATGAGCTTGGGTCTGTGTGCGATGCCGCAGGCTATATTGAGACGGCGCAGAAGTCCTCCCGATAGCTTTTTCGGATAGAATTTGCGGAAATCCTCCAGCCCGACAAATTCTATCGCCTCATCGACAAGCTTCCTGCGAAGCTTTTTGTCGGTTATGTAAAGTCCGCAGAAATAGTCTATGTTCTCGTATACGTTAAGCTCGTCGAACACTGCGACGTTCTGCATAACGACGCCTATGTCCTTCTTGATGTCGTAGGCGTTCGGCGTCATCTTCTTGCCGAATATTTCAATATCGCCGCGGTCGTAGGTCAGAAGCGACAAAAGACAGTTTATGGTCGTGGTCTTGCCGCTGCCGTTCGGACCTGTTATTACGATAAGCTTTTTGTTGGGTATGTTCAGGCTTACGTCGTTTATGATTTTTCTGCCGTCGGGCGCAGTCCACGACAGATTCTTGATCTCAAGCATAAAAATCTCCAATCCTAATCAAAGTGAGAATAATTGTATATATTATGTCCCGCAAAAGCCGGCTTACGCCTCGCTCCTGCAAAATGATAGTATAGCATACTTTCGCTCAAAAGTCAACCGCGGGGCAGGCGTGCAGGGCTTGGCGGGTATTGACTTTCGGAAAAAAACGGAGTATAATAAACATTGCCTAAGAAGGGGGAGAGAAAGATGGGAAACGTTAAAAAGAAAGAAAAGCTGAGATTTGTTAAAATGCACGGATGCGGAAATGATTATATTTATTTCAACTGCTTTGAGCAGCAGGTAGATGATCCCGAGGGGCTGAGCATAAGACTTTCGGATCGGCATTTCAGCGTTGGCGGTGACGGCATAATTCTTGTTTGCCCGTCTGACAAGGCGGATGCCAGGATGCGTATGTTCAATGCGGACGGCTCTGAGGGAAAAATGTGCGGCAACGGTATCCGGTGTGTTGCAAAATTCTGTCATGATGAGAAGATCTGCGACAAGAATGAGATCGAGATCGAAACTCTCAGCGGAATAAAGAAGATCAAGCTTATTTTTGATGGCAAGAATGTTGTCGGAGCAACAGCTGATATGGGCAGGGCCGAGTTTGAACCCAAGAAGGTCCCTGTTCTCCTTGAAGGCGACAGTGTTGTTTCGCGCCCCGTTGAGATCGGCGGAAAAGTGTTCAAGATCACCTGCGTATCAATGGGCTGTCCTCATTGTGTTGTTTTTCAAAACGACATAGACTCGCTCGATATTGAAACAGTGGGCAGAAAGTTTGAAAAAAACGATCTTTTTCCCGAGCAGGTAAACACGGATTTTGTTGAAGTCATATCGCCGACCGAGCTTAAAATGCGTGTGTGGGAGCGCGGAAGCGGAGAAACATGGGCATGCGGAACAGGCGCCTGTGCATCGGTCGCAGCGGCTTGTGCAAACGGGATCTGTCAAAAGGGCGATGATGTGACGGTCCACCTCAGGGGAGGAGATCTTGTTATAAACGTTACCGATGAAAGGGTCATTATGACGGGAAATGCCGTTACAGCATTCAAGGGCGAGGTACTTGTATAATTTAATTTAGGAGTAATACAAAATGGTAAAAATTAATGAAAACTTTTTGAAGATGCAGAAAAACTATCTGTTCATCGAGATCGCAAAGCGCGTCACGGCATTTTCACAGGCGCACCCCGAAGCGGATATTATCAGAATGGGAATAGGAGATGTAACTATGCCCATAGCGCCGGTCGCAGTCGAGGCTATGAAGAAGGCTGCCGACGAGCTTGGCGTTAAGGAAACCTTCCGCGGCTATGAGGATTCGGGAGCAGGATACGATTTTCTGCGCGAGGCGGTCGCCGGATATTATCAGAGTTTCGGAGCTGATGTGAAAGCAGACGAGGTCAGAATAAACGACGGCGCAAAGTCTGACTGCGGCAACATCGTTGATATTTTCGGCGACGGAAATACTATTCTGATCACAGACCCCGCATATCCCGTTTATGTAGACACAAACCTTATGAGCGGCAGAAAGGTCATCTATGCCGACTCGAATGAGCAAAACGGATTTGCTGCAATGCCCGACGAAAGCGTTGATGCGGATATTATTTATCTTTGCTCGCCCAATAATCCGACAGGCTCGGTTTATACAAAGGATCAGCTCAAGGCATGGGTCGATTATGCTGTAAAGCGCGGCTCTGTCATTATCTTTGACGCGGCATATGAGGCGTTTGTTTCGGAGGAGGATCTGCCGAGAAGCATTTTCCAGATCGAAGGAGCAAGAAAGTGCGCTATCGAGATGTGCTCACTTTCCAAGACTGCGGGCTTCACGGGCGTTCGCTGCGGGTATACTGTGATCCCGAGCGAGCTTACGGTCAAAGCATCCGACGGCTCTGAGGTTTCTCTGGCTCAGCTTTGGAACAGACGTGAGGGAAGCAAGTTCAACGGCGTTTCATATCCCGTTCAGCGGGCTGCCGAGGCTATCTTCACCCCTGAGGGTCAGGAGCAGATCAGAGTCAACATTGATTATTACCGCGAGAACGCCAAGATCATATCTTCAACGCTTGACGAAATGGGCATTTACTATACGGGCGGCAAAAACTCACCTTACATCTGGCTCAAATGCCCGGGCGGAATGGGCAGCTGGGAGTTCTTTGACAAGCTGCTTTCCGAGGCGAATGTCGTCGGCACACCCGGCGCAGGCTTCGGTAAGAACGGCGAGGGATTTTTCCGCCTGACCGCATTCGGCGACCGGGAGAGAACCAAGGAGGCTATGGAGCGCTTCAAGGCACTGAAATTCTGATCAGCAAAAAAGACGGCTTGCCGCAATGTACGGTGAGCCGTTTTTATTTTGATTTTTTCTCGGCAATATGAAAACTCTGCCCCAAACGATCTCGGAGCAGAGTTTTTTCTATTTTCCGATCAGCATATATAATCCGAGCAACAGAAGGAAGCTTCCTTGTATGTAGCTGAGATTAAATTTGTTTCCTAGCTTTTTGTGGATCCCGTCACCAAGCAGCCTGCCGATAAGGATCAGTATGAAGCAGACGATAAGCGTTGAGATCGAGGTGAGCAGTTTGTTCTGGGTGTTGAGCGACGGCCCGACGCATATCCCTACAGCGCAGGCGTCTGAAGCGACCGCAAACGACAGCGGTATACATTCTTTCACCGACAGCACCTTGGAACAGTCACAGTCGGCCTTTGTTTCGTCGATGAACAAAGCGAGCAGCTTGGAACGGCTGCTTATCGCACCTCCCAGCTTTTTGTCTGCCGAGGAAAGAAGCGGTTTGATAATTCCCAATGCGCCTATTGCGATTATCAGAACAGCGCCGATCACAATGCAGGTTTCGGGCGGGAACGGCAGAACGGCATCGGCGGCAAACAGTGCAAAAACCATCGCAAGCCCGTGTATCAGTGTCATCACGATCACCGAGCGCAGCGGAAAGGCGATCCCGGACGTTTTATAGCTGACCGACACCGCGAAAGCGTCAAAGCAGCTGGCAAACGCCATCAGCATTATTTCGATTAAATTCATACAGTCACCAAACCTTTAACATAGTTTTACTGTTATTCTATGCTTCGGTGACATGATTTGACAACGATCTCTAACGACCGAAAAGATTGCAAAAAAAAAATGGCGGGAACAACAATCCCGCCGAAAATGAAAAGAAAATATGTGTAGAACAAAAGAAAGGAGACAACAAAACGAATGTCCTCCGATTTAACGGAATCGGACATCGTTATTATTATATTATGCCGATCACGAAATGTCAAGAATATTCCGAACTTTTTTGATTTTTCGCAAGCTTTTCGGCATAATATACATAAACACCCGGGGTGGATTTGGTGAAATTTTCTTATTGAAGCCGTTAATAGCTTCTTCCCGAGCCTGTTTCCTCAACCATTTCGTTGTTTTTGAAAAACAGCGAAACGCACCAAATAGCCGAGATCGCCACCAGAGTATAAATAATCCTGCTGATAATAGCGGCCTGACCTCCGAAGATAAATGCAACAAGGTCAAATTGGAAGATTCCGATAAGACCCCAGTTTATTCCGCCGACAATCAGCAAAAACAGCGCAATCCTGTCCAGCATAGTTTCACTCTCGCTTTCCCTGAAATTTTAGATTTGCGGCACATTTTTTGCCGCCTGACGTTATTCTTTCCGTAAATAATTCTTTTATGCAGTTTTGCCGGTGCCAAGCTGAACAAATTTAACGAAAACCGGGCCGCGCAAAGCAACTTTTTTAAAAAAATTGCTAGACAAACTGAGGTTTGTGTGTTATAATTTCTNNCTATAGGAATGCCGTTTTCGGCAAACGGGATTTTGCGCCCGAAGCTAATAAAATCTTATGTGTTTGGAGGATCTATTGATATGAAAACTGCTGCTTGTGTCAGCGAAACGGTCTTCAAGGGCCTAAAGGCTTATAAAATGGAGACTGACAGATATTCCTGCGTTGTCGTTCCGGAGCTGGGCGGCGATGTGATGCGTATGCGCGATGAAGACAATAAGATGGAGATTTTCCGCTATAAGGACGAGGTCACTCTTGAGAAGATAAACGAGGCGAGGGTCCTTTGGGGGCTGCCGACGCTGTATCTTCCAAACAGATTTGACGCGGGCGTTTTGAAAACTTCCGACGCAAGGTATGTTTTCCCGATCAACGAGGAGGATCTGAACAACTTTATCCACGGTTGGGTTCATAACCGCGCCCATAAGCTTGTGAAAGCGGCAGCTGAGGGCGGCGTCGCAGAAGTCGTTACAAGATATGACTTCGATGAGAGCGATGAAATGTTTGAGTATATGCCCGTTAAGTTCAGCCTTGTCTATACCTACACACTTTCAGCCGACGGACTGAAGCAGGAGATCGAGCTGAAAAATCTCGGCGATAAAATGCTGCCCGTTTCGGTCTGCACACACACCTGCATAAGCGCACCGATAGTTGACGGCGGCAGACAGGATACTATGCGTCTGAGCGTTCCGGTTCTGAAGAGATGTGAGCTGAACGAGCGCTCGCTTCCGACTGAAAATCTGCCTGAGCTTACCGACTACGATCTGCAGTATAAAAACGGCGAAATGCACCCCGTTTTGCAAAACATCGACAATGATATGTATACTGCCGGTGACAATACCCTTGACGGCAAGCCTATGCACGGTATAATCGTTTCCGACCTCGACAGCGGCAGAAGAATAATCAACGAGGTATCGGATGAGTATAAATTCTGGAATATGTGGAACTGTAAGGGCAGCGAGGGCTTCTTCTGCCCCGAGCCTATGACCGCTATGATAAACAGCGCAAATCTTTCGCTGCCGCGTGAGATATCGGGATACGGCGAGATCGCACCGAATGAGACCTATACCTGCTGGCAGCGCTTTTATACAATGTAATAGGTGAGTACAGGTCGCCGGTCAGTCACGGGTCGGAATGCAGCGGTTGTTTGCATACGGGATAAACGCTTCGGAGGATAATAATGAAAAAATACGGAATATGGGCTGCCGCGATCTTGTGCGCTGCGGCGTGTATGTCACTTTGCGGCTGCAGCGGAGGAGAAAACTCGTCCGGCAGGGCGGAAACCACGGTGGCGGACAGTCAGTCGGAAATAACCGGAGTGCCCGAAAGCCATCCGGATGATTCAAGCTCTCAGGAGCTTACCGATGTTTCCAGCGAGAGCAGTATGCCCGATATTACCGACAACAGCAGCCTGCCCGCAAAGCCGACGACTCCGCTGACCGTTTGCAAGGCATTTTTAGAGAGTATGTCGGAGGGAGATAAGGAAACAGCGCTCGGTTATTGCTCGGGTGATGTTTCCGGAGATGAGCTTGAGCCGGGCTTTAAGTATGAGCTGGGTGATGCTCTTGGCTTTGTTACTTCGGCGGGCGAAAATATAACGGTCGTTGAGGCGCAGTATACTCCTGACGGAGTGGTTATGAGCAGGGATATCTATATTCTTGTGACAACAGTTGACGGAGAAGCTAAGGTCTTTTCTCTTGAACAGGACGGATTTCCGGCATCACTGCTTGAATATCTGGGTGTAGACAGCAAGGTGCTGGAGGAGTATAAAGACAAGTCTGACGAAAAATCGGACAAAAATGCAAAGGCGCTGCTTGCTATGACTGACGACGTTATTGCCGACGCCGAGATGAACGGAGTATCGGTAGATGACGGAGAGTATACAAAAAACGACGGAAGCATGATCTCAAAGACTATAAATGCAAACCTCGGGGATCAAGGGGTTGTCGCGGCAGACTATAAAATAACCGTCAGGGGCGGAAAGGCGGTCTCGGCAGCGATCTTTGACGCGGACGGAAATCAGACAGAGGTCTGCGAGGCAGAGTAACCTTTGGCGGAAACGCCTTAAATAAATGACAAAACAACGAAAGGTGGAATTTCAATGAAATTCGGTTTCTTCGATGACGCAAACAAGGAATACGTCATCACCAACCCGAGAACTCCATATCCGTGGATAAACTATCTCGGAACTCAGGAGTTCTTCTCGCTTATTTCCAATACAGCAGGAGGCTACTGCTTCTACAAGGACGCTCGACTGAGAAGAATTACACGTTACCGCTATAATAACGTTCCGATTGATATGGGCGGAAGATATTTCTATATCAATGACGGCGGAGTTATCTGGAATCCCGGCTGGAGCCCTGTAAAGACAGAGCTTGACGCCTATACCTGCCGCCACGGTATGGGATATACTGTTATCAAGGGTGAAAAGAACGGTCTTGAAGCAGAGGCGACTTTCTTTGTTCCGCAAAACTATAATGGCGAGGTCCAGCAGCTCGTGCTGACGAATAAGGGCAGCGAAAGCAAGACCTTCTCGCTGTTTTCGTTCGTAGAGTGGTGTCTTTGGGATGCACAGGACGACTGCACCAACTTCCAGAGAAACTTCTCAACGGGCAGGGTAGAGGTCGTTGGCTCGACAATTTATCATAAGACAGAGTACCGTGACAGACGCGATCACTTCGCATTCTATACCGTCAACGATGAGATCGACGGTTACGATACAGACAGAGATAGCTTTATCGGTCTTTACAACGGCTTTAACAATCCGCAGGTCATTGAAGCGGACAAGGCGGGCAATTCCTTTGCTGACGGTTGGTCGCCGATCGCTTCTCACTATAAGAAGATCACTCTCGCCCCCGGAGAGTCAAAGACGCTTATCTTTGTTCTCGGCTATGTTGAAATGCCCGCAGATGAAAAGTTTGAGGCGGACGGCGTGACTATCAACAAGGTCAAGGCTCTTGAAATGATAGAGAAGTATAATACACCAGAGAAGGTCGCGGCTGGTCTTGCGGAGCTTAAGGCTACATGGGAAAGCCTGCTCGGCATTCTCAATGTCGAAACATCGGATGACAAGGTCAACAGAATGGTCAACATCTGGAATCAGTATCAGTGTATGGTCACCTTCAACCTGTCACGCTCGGCTTCATACTTTGAAAGCGGCATCGGCAGAGGAATGGGCTTCCGTGATTCCAATCAGGATATTCTGGGATTTGTTCACCAGATACCTGACAGGGCGAGAGAACGCATTATCGACATTGCTTCGACTCAGCTCCCCGACGGCGGCTGCTATCACCAGTATCAGCCCCTTACAAAGAAGGGCAACTCCGATATCGGAGGCGATTTCTCCGATGATCCGCTGTGGATGATACTTTCGGTTTCCGCCTACATAAAGGAAACGGGCGACTGGTCGATACTCGATGTTATGGTGCCTTACGACAACGATATGTCCAAGGCTCAGCCGATGCTCGAGCATCTCAAGGTTTCCTTCTACCACATTGTCAACAACCTCGGCCCTCACGGACTGCCGCTTGCAATGCGTGCTGACTGGAACGACTGCATCAATCTTTCCTGCTATTCCGATACGCCGGGCGAGAGCTTCCAGACCTACACCAACCCGAAGTTTGCAGCCGAGGGAGGATATTCAAAGGTCGCCGAATCGGTTATGGTTGCGACGCTGTTTACCTATACGGGACCTAACTATGTTGCGATCCTGAAGCACCTCGGCAAGGACGACGAGGCTGCCGCCGCGCAGGCTGAGATCGACAAGATGAAGGAAAACGTTATGAAGTCGGCATTCGACGGCGAGTGGTTTATAAGAGCTTACGATTCCACAGGCGCAAAAATGGGCTCAAAGGAATGCGAGGAAGGCAAGATCTTCATTGAGCCTCAGGGTTTTGCGGTTATGTCTGAGATCGGCAAGAATGAGGGAGCCGACATAAAGACTCTCAACTCTATCGATAAATATCTCAACACAAAATACGGCCTTGTTCTTAACAATCCCGCATACTCTAAGTACTACATCCAGTACGGCGAGATCTCTACCTATCCGGGCGGCTACAAGGAGAACGCCGGAATCTTTACGCACAACAATGCGTGGATAATCTGTGCGGAGGCATATGCAGGCCGGGGAGATAAGGCGTTTGAGTATTATTCCAAGATCGCTCCGGCTTTCAATGAGGACATTTCTGATCTGCACAAGACCGAGCCTTACGTTTACGGTCAGATGATCGCCGGCAAGGACGCAAGCCGCTTCGGTGAGGGAAAGAACTCATGGCTGACAGGAACCGCTGCTTGGAATATGGTTGCGATTTCTCAGTATATTCTCGGAATTATGCCCGACTTTGACGGTCTGAAGATAGATCCTTCCATTCCTTCCGAGTGGGATGGCTTCACAGGATCGAGAAAGTTCCGCGGCTGCACCTATAATTTCAAGATCTCAAATCCCGACCACGTTTGCAAGGGAATAAAGAGTGTCGTTTGCGACGGCGTTAAGGTCAACGGAAAGGTTCTGCCTGTATTTGAAGCTGGCACGACCCACGATGTTGAGGTTGTTATGGGCTAAGCGTTCGTATAAATAAAATTAAGGACTGATTCGTTTGAATCAGTCCTTTTTTATACTTTAGTTATAGTTATCGGCAGCATCTGAAGCGTCCCAGTAATCGTTCAGCATTTTGGAGTGATAATCACAAAACTCTCCGGAAAAACCCGAAGCTTTGTTTGTGCAGCCGTCAAACTGGCACATACGAGTTTCTGCCTCACCGCCGCCGTCACAAGCGGTTGTTGCAGCTGAAATGATGATAATTCCAGCTAGTGCAATCATGCGTTTTAATCCTAACCTCATAAATAATAGTCCTCCTTATCAGTAATAGAAGTTATAATCATCTAATGCATCATCCAAATATGACTCCCACTCATCCTCCCAATCATCCTCCCAATCATCCTCATCAATATCATAATCATAATCATTGTCGCCGATTATTCCGTCAGACTTGTCCGCTTTTTGATTTCCCTCTATGTTGTTATCATCAGGGTCACAAGAATAACAGTAAAAATCGAAAGCGTCCGACGTTTTATTATTGCAGGTATCATTTTTGCCCATGCAGTAATAACCGTCGTCATCGTCATCTTTGTCATATGAATTTGACTGGCTGTTGTTTTTGCTTGTGCTTGTACTTTTGGTAGTAGATGTGCTTGATGAACTTTTTGTAGTAGATGCGTGTGACGAGTTTTCGGTTGACGGTTCACTGCCGCCGTCACAAGCGGTTGTTGCAGCCGAAATAATGATAATTCCAGCTAGTGCAATTATACGTCTTAATTCTAACTTCACAACAATAGTCCTCCTTTTTCTTATTTCAGCGTTGTTTAGTACTTATTAGTACTAACACGGGTATTGTATCACGAAAATGTGCTAAAGTAAATATGTAGTCGTATTTTTTAGAATAAATTCAGCACAATATACATATGCTGGGGATGATTTTTGTGCATTTTCAAAGATTGAGAGATCTGCGTGAGGATATGGATATGAATCAGACGCAGATTGCGGAAATATTGAATATTAAGCAGACTGTTTATTCACGTTATGAGCGTGGGTTTCAGTCTATCCCGATCGAGCATCTCATCACGCTTGCCGACTTTTACAATGTTTCCACAGATTATATTTTAGGACGGACGAACATCAAAAACGTAAACAAATAAGGACAATGCAAAAGCCTTGTCCTTAATAACTTGTTATTATAAGATTCCTCGTTCGTTTCAAATATAATTAACTACATATCTATTTTATATACTCTTCCCGACGGCACATATTTGGTGTATTTCACGCCTGTCATGTCAAACATCTTCTTTGATGCGATGATGCTGTTTGAGTCGGCATACTTGTCGTCGTCATAGATGATCTCTTTTATGCCGCACTGGATTATAGCTTTTGCGCACTCGTTGCAGGGGAAAAGCGTAACATACAGCCGCGAACCCTCCAGCGAGCCGGTCGAGCGGTTAAGTATGGCATTAAGCTCTGCATGGCATACATAAGGATACTTGGTTTCAAGCTCGTCGCCCGTGCGTTCCCACGGCATATCGTCATCGCAGCAGCCTGTGGGCATTCCGTTATAGCCGACCGAGAGGATCTTGTTTTCACGGCTGACTATGCAGGCCCCGACCTGTGTGTTGTTGTCCTTGCTTCGGCCTGCCGAGAGCTTGGCGATACTCATAAAGTACTCGTCCCATGTAAGATAGTTTGTCCGTTTCAAAGTGATCTCCTCCCAAAGCTTTATGCTGATATGAGTATATCATGTTTCGGGGATCGTGTCAAGCGGGAGAAGAATTGTGAACAAAATGTAAAATTTCTGAGGGTAACGTTTACAACGCAAAATAAAACGTTTTCTTTGGGAAAAAGATAAAAAACGGGTCTTGAAAAAATGCCGGAATTGTGGTTTAATTGTATTAGCACAACCCGATATTTTTAAATTACACTTGGAGAGGTGGATTTTTATGAGCAAAATAGTTAACGGTCAGTCTATCCCGAATATGCCGTGGCAGGACAGGCCCGAGGGCTGCAAGGAAGTAGTCTGGAGATACTCCGAGAACCCGATCATCCCGCGCGACCTTATCCCTACATCAAACTCTATTTTCAACTCGGCGGTAGTTCCTTTTGAGGGCAAATTTGCAGGTGTTTTCCGCTGCGATGACAAGCAGAGAAATATGGAGCTTCACGCAGGCTTTTCCGATGACGGAATACACTGGAACATCAACCCCGAAAGAATCGTTTTCGAGCAGGCTGACAAGTCTACAGAGGAAGTCAATCAGTGGGGCTACGGCTATGACCCCAGAGTATGCTGGATAGAGGACAGATACTGGGTAACATGGTGCAATGCCTACGGCTGGAAGCCTACGATCGGCGTTGGATACACCTTCGACTTCAAGACCTTCTATCAGTGTGAGAATGCATTCCTGCCCTTCAACAGAAACGGCGTGCTGTTCCCGAGAAAGGTAAACAATAAATACCTGATGTTCTCGCGTCCATCCGATTCAGGTCACACACCTTTCGGCGATATGTATATTTCTCAGTCCCCCGATATGAAATACTGGGGCGAGCACAGACACGTTATGGGTCCGCTCAGAAGCTGGGAGTCAAAGAAGATAGGTGCAGGCCCGATCCCGATAGAGATCGACGAGGGCTGGCTGTGCTTCTACCACGGCGTTCTTGAAAGCTGCAACGGCTTTGTGTACAGCTTCTCCGCCTGCATTCTCGACAAGGACGAGCCTTGGAAGGTCAAGTACCGCTGCGCAGAATATCTCATCAACCCGCGTGAGATCTATGAGTGCGTCGGCGATGTTCAGAACGTTACATTCCCCTGTGCGACACTTTGCGACAAGGACACTGGCAGGATCGCGATCTACTACGGCTGTGCCGATACGGTTGTAGGTCTGGCATTCTGCAAGCTTGACGAGGTTGTTGAATACGTTAAGTCGCATTCTTCCGTTTGATATTAACGGAAAGGTATCCCGAATAGTTTTCGGATAATAAAAAGCATACGCCATAGCATTGTTGAGCGGTGTTCAACAGTGCTGTGGCGTTTTTTGTTGACAGTCGGTTGGAGATGTGCTATAATTTCGCTGAGATAGGTCGGAATGATTGAGGTATAAATATCATGGATAAAAAAGTCAAATGGATATTTTTTGATGTTGGAACAACGCTTGTTGACGAAACGGAGGCATATGATCATCGTATCAGGGATGCGATTGCCGGCACGGACATCACGTTTGAGCAGTTTCAGGAAAAGAGATGCTTTTTTGCTAAACAGAATCTGAAAGGTGATTTGGAGGCAATCAAATATTTCGGATTGACGAAAACACCTTGGCATAAAGAAGATGAAATTCCATATCCGGATGCCGAAGATATATTGCAGTATCTATGCGGCAAAGGATATAAGATTGGAGTCATTGCCAATCAATCGGCGGGTACTGCCAAGCGGCTCGAAGGGTGGGGACTTCTGAAATACATAGATGTTGTTGCGGCATCTGCTGAACTCGGAGTTGCAAAACCCGACAGGGGCATTTTCGATAAAGCATTTGAAATAGCCGGGTGTACGGCGCAGGAAGCCGTAATGGTCGGGGACAGACTTGATAATGATATCAGCCCTGCAAAGGAACTGGGAATGAAGACCGTATGGATCAGGCAGGGCTTTGCAATTTATCAGAATCCTCAAAGAGCTGAAGAACAGCCGGATTACATAGTAGATAATCTTTCAGGATTAAAAGAAATATTTCAATAAACTGAATGTCAACATACAAAAAGCCCGAAAGCGGTTTTACTGCCGCCCTCGGGCTTATTCTTTTTAGTTGTTTGGGTCAGCGTATCAGATCAAACGCAGCCCTGAGCCTTCATAGCTTCTGCAACCTTGAGGAAGCCTGCGATGTTAGCTCCGGCCATATAGTTGCCTTCCTCGCCGTATTCCTTGGCAGCTTCGTCGCAAGCCTTGAAGATGTTGATCATAATGTTGTGCAGCTTAGCATCAACCTCCTCGAAGGTCCATGCGAGTCTTTCGCTGTTCTGGCTCATCTCAAGACCCGAGGTAGCTACGCCGCCGGCGTTTGCAGCCTTTGCAGGACCGAAGAGAACCTTGTTTGCAAGATAAGTATTGATAGCTTCGGGAGTCGAAGGCATATTCGCACCCTCACAAACGACCTTGCAGCCGTTCTTAACGAGGATCTCAGCGCTTTCACCGTCGATCTCATTCTGAGTAGCGCAGGGGAGAGCAATGTCGCAGGGGATTGTCCAGATGCCCTTGCAACCTTCATGATACTCTGCTGTAGGAACAGCATCAAGATATTCCTTGATTCTGCCGCGCTTAACTTCCTTGATCTCCTTGACAACGTCGAGCTTGATGCCGTCCTTGTCATAGATGTATCCGTTGGAGTCGGACATTGCAACGACCTTTGCACCGTATGAAGTAGCCTTTTCGTTGGCGTAAATAGCAACATTGCCCGAGCCGGAGATCACGACTGTCTTGCCCTCAAAGCTCATGCCGTTAGCCTTGAGCATTTCGTTGGTGAAGTAGCAAACGCCGTATCCGGTTGCCTGTGTTCTTGCGAGTGAGCCACCGTAGGTAAGGCCCTTGCCGGTCAGAACGCCTGTGAACTCGTTGCGGATTCTCTTGTACTGGCCGAACATATAGCCGATCTCGCGTGCGCCTGTTCCGATATCGCCGGCAGGAACGTCTGTGTCGGCGCCGATATGCTTGCAGAGCTCTGTCATGAAGCTCTGGCAGAAGCGCATAACCTCTCCGTCGCTCTTGCCCTTGGGGTCGAAGTCGGAACCGCCCTTGCCGCCGCCCATAGGCAGAGAGGTCAGGCTGTTCTTGAAGATCTGCTCGAAGCCGAGGAACTTGATGATGCCGATGTATACGGACGGGTGAAGTCTGATACCGCCCTTGTAAGGACCGATAGCCGAGTTGAACTGAACTCTGAAGCCGCGGTTTACCTGAACCTTGCCGTTGTCATCTACCCACGGAACGCGGAAGATTATCTGCCTTTCAGGCTCAACAAGTCTTTCAACTACGCCGGCCTCAACGAGGTCGGGTCTTTTTTCGATTACGGGTTCAATGCTCTCAAAAACTTCTGTTACCGCCTGAATGAATTCCGGCTCGCCGGGATTTCTCTTCTTAACGGTCTCGAGGATATTCTTGAGATATTCGTTTGTCAGTGCCATTTTGAAAACCTCCATTTACAGTATTAACTTAAAAAAGTATGGTATAATCATATCATACTTCGCTATGAATTGCAAGAGCTTTTTGCAAACATTTCAGTTTTTTTTACTTTTCCGCTGTTTGCCGTCATAAATCCGCCCGATTTGGGAGATTTGCAGAGCGAAGTTTCATAAAGAGAAGGCGGACAAAAGAGAAAATTGTAAAAAAGCTGTTGACAAACAGCGAAAAGTGTGGTATAGTTGTTTTTGCGTCAAACACATTTGTTTTCGGGAGGCGTACGCATTATGCCGCTTGGCTCGGATTATGTTGTCGTGAGGGCGGAGGCTCTGCCCGATGTATTTATTAAGGTGCTGGAGGCCAAGAGGCTGCGGGCTATGGGGGAGGCAAAAAACTCCGCAGAGGCCTGCCGCGCCGTCGGCATCTCACGCAGCGCATATTATAAATATAAGGATTCGGTGTTCACATATGCCGACAGGCTGTCAAACAAAATAGTATCAATGTGTCTGATACTGCGTGACGAGAAGGGTGTTTTGTCGGAGATAATATCAAAGCTTTACGAATACAACGTTAATATTCTGACTGTCAATCAGAACATTCCCGTCGATTCGGCGGCGACGGTGACCGTGTCTTTTCGCTTTGAGGGCGAGAAAACGGACGTTTCGGTTATCGGCGAGGAGCTGAAAAGGCTTCGCGGAGTAGTGAGCGTCAAGCTGATTTCGGGCGAATAAAACCGTCAATAATAATATGACGATCAATGAAAGGACTGTAAATAAAAATGGGAAGCAAAGCAGCGGTAATAGGATATGGAGTTGTAGGCTCGGGAACTGTCGAGCTTTTTGAAAAGAACAAGGCTAAGATAGAAAAGAACATCGGCAGGGAGGTCACACTTGCATATATTCTTGATCTGAAGGATTTTCCCGACAGTCCCTATGCCGACAGAATGATAAAAGACTTCAATATTATCCTGAACGATCCGGAGGTCGAGGTCGTTGCCGAGGTCGTCGGCGGAACTACTTTTGCATATAATTATACAAAGGCACTGCTTGAGGCTGGCAAAAGCGTTGTTACCTCAAATAAGGAGCTTGTTGCAAAAAAAGGCGCAGAGCTTTTGAAGATCGCTAAGGAGCATGGCTGCAACTATCTTTTTGAGGCAAGCGTCGGCGGCGGAATACCGATCATCCGCCCGATCTATAAATGCCTTGCCGGAAATACTATTGAGGAGATAACGGGCATCCTGAACGGCACGACAAATTTCATTCTGACAAAAATGATCAGAGAACAGCTTTCTTTTGATGAAGCACTCAGACAGGCTCAGGCAAACGGATACGCCGAGGCTGATCCGACTGCCGACATCGAGGGTATTGACGCCTGCCGGAAGATATGTATTCTCGGCTCTCTTGCTTACGGCAGACATATTGATCCTGACAGGATACACTGCTCGGGAATATCGAGGATCACTATGGCCGACGTTGAGTATGCAGACGTTGCAGGCTATGTTATAAAGCTTATTGGCTCGGTAAGACAGACGCAGGACGGTAAGGTGTCCGCGATGGTCTGCCCTCGGCTTGTGTCGAAAAAGCATCTGTTTTCTCATGTTGACGATGTTTATAATGCGATCTGCGTTAAGGGCGACGGAGTTGGCGACGCGGTGTTCTACGGAAGGGGAGCCGGAAAGCTTCCCACAGCTTCGGCTGTTGTCGGAGATATTATCGACGCTTTGAAGCACAGAAACACCAACATCGGTGTTTATTGGGAGCAAAAAGATGAGGACTTTTTGCTGCCCTATAAGGACGATGATGCTGCACTGTATGTGAGGGTCAAGGGCGACGGCGCAAGAGAGATGACAAAGGGACTGTCGGCGACCTTCGGCAATCTTATCTTTCTGGACAGACGCACCGCCCACAGTGAGGACGAGGTCGCGTTTATAACGCCTTATATAAAGGAGAGCGAGCTTGACAAGAGCCTTGCTATCATCTCACACTCGCTTTCGATCGAAAGCAAAATAAGACTGCTTTGATAAAAGGAAATGCTTCGGAATGGTTAATATTCGTATTCCCGCTACTTCGGCAAACCTCGGCGCAGGCTTTGATGCGCTGGGGCTTGCCGTTAGTATGTATAATTATGTGCAAATGGAGGAAAGCGATCGCCTTGAAATAATCTCCGAGGACGGCGCTCAGATCCCCACAGACGAAAACAATATGATCTTTACTGCGGCAAAGGATCTGTATGAGGTCTGCGGCAAAAGACTGGACGGTATGAAAATAGTGCAGACCAACGGCATACCTATGACGAGGGGACTCGGCTCATCATCCGCCTGCATCGTTGCAGGGCTTGTGGGCGCAAACAGACTGCTCGGCTCGCCTTTATGTACCGACGATCTTGTTAATCTTTCGGCACAGATCGAAGGTCACCCGGACAACACAGCTCCGGCGCTTCTGGGCGGCATCGTTACAGCAGTCTTTGACGGAAAGAGAGTCCATTGGGTAAAGCAGGAGGTTTTTACAAAGCTGAAGCTTGCGGCGGTCATTCCCGATTTTGAGCTTAGCACCGCTAAGGCAAGAGCGTGCCTGCCTAAACAGATAGACTTTAAGGACGCGGTATATAATCTTTCGAGAGCCGCACTTTTTTCGGCGTCCTTGCTGACAGGAAAGTTTGAGAACCTGAGAACGGGTGTTGACGACAGACTTCATCAGCCATACAGGATCGGGCTTATCCCCGGGGCGAACGAGGTTTTTGATATTGTTTACGCTCACGGCGCTTATGCCGCTTATATCAGCGGTGCAGGGCCGACGATCATGGCTATTGCCGATGAGGAAAACGAGTTTTTTGCGGGAAAGGTTCGATTCTCGCTCGAAAATGCAGGTCTTGGCAGCTGGAGAGTTGCCGAGCTTAAAATTGATAATACGGGTACTGAGATACAGGACGAATAAACGGAGATGCAATAATATTTTGAGCAATAAGTTTCTCAAAGGAATGCGCGACGGAATACCCATAGCGCTCGGCTATCTTTCGGTGTCATTTACATTTGGAATGAAAGCCGTTGCCGACGGGCTGTTCTGGTGGGAGGCGCTGTTAATATCAATGAGCAATCTTACCTCGGCAGGGCAGTTCGCCGGGCTTTCGGTCATGAGCGCGGGCGGCTCTCTTGTTGAGATGGGAATGACACAGCTTGTGATAAATATGCGGTATGCGCTTATGTCGCTTTCACTGACACAGAAGCTGGACGGAGGTTTCGGCAGGGCAAAGAGATGGCTTTGCGGCTTCGGAATGACCGATGAGATATTCGCGGTGGCAAGCTCCGGCGCGGGGGCGGTTTCGGCGTCCTATATGGCA
>DLOT01000067.1 GCA_002479715.1 Ruminococcus sp. UBA7477
AAAGGCACGGACGGCCGCCGCTGGGCATACAGTGAGGAATCCGGCACAAACGGCAGCAGCGACGATGCGGTGCTCATTCCGAAATGGGACGAGATGAGTATTACAGATAAGTTTTCCGAGCTGGAGTTTCATGGCGGTCGGTATTCGGCTGTCGCAAAACCGCTGGCGGCAAACGGAGAAATAGGTGCAAAGCTCGGCAGCGCTACGCTCTCCGGCTATGACGTCTACGAGGATAAGTCCTACACGGTTTCAGCCGAGGTCTATGAGATCAAGGGCATATCCTATGAGTGCGCAGCGGCCGTTAAGTTTGAAGGCAACGGCAGCTATTATCCTTATTACTGCTTCACCTACAAGCCCGCAACGCTCGGCGAGTTCTGTGAAAAGCTAAATCTTCGCGAAAACCTCACGACCGGCGGCGTTTATCTCAGAGATATGAAAAACGGCAAAGATGATTATGCGACCATTTATTTTGAAAATGTAAGCACCGAAAAGGTGTGGGAGTATCTCCTCAGGTATTCGGACGCCGCAGCCGCTGACGACTATGATCAGATGTGGCTGTCAATGAAGGGCAGTATGTCGGCAGGCATTGAGATACTGGGGATAGAAAACTTGGCTATCTCTTTCAGCAGCGACGGCTGGCTGACAACGAATCTTCTTGCGACAGGAAAGGCATTCTACATCGGCGAGGACGCCGTTGAGGATTTCATTGAATATCTTGTTGAAGATTGCGAGGGAGTTCAGATAGTATATAATGACGGGCAGAGCGACGACACGGATTCCGGCAGTACGGATTCCGGCAGTGACGATAGCAGCCGGGTGGTGTCGAAGTCCGTAACGGTAGCCGTCGGTTGACCTTTGGAAAAGGTGATCTTAATAATCAAAACAAGCCCGAAGGGCAGCTTAAAGCTGCACCTNNGACGGCGGAATTCTTTACGGTTTGCACTCCGCAAGTGGGTGTAGAGAAGGACGCCCTACAAGAGAAGGCGTCCCCTAAAAATATAGTTTATCTACAGGCTGTGCCCGAGGGTGGTAATTTCATACCGCCTTCGGGCTTGTTTTATCTGTATCTGTTATTCACATACTTATTGTACCGATCAGTCTGCCGCTTTGTCGTAGCATTTGAAAGCTTCGTCTACAATCTCTCTGTCGGGCTTCTTGGTAATAAGGCTGACAACAGGAACAAGCACCAGTCCGAACAGCATCGCAAACGCGCCTGCATTGATGGGCGATGCCAGCGAGAGCTTGCCGATAGTCATAGGCAGATCGAGGTTGCCGATTTTCAGCGTGTAGAGGAACATATGGATCGTTGTGATACCTACGCCGGAAATGAAGCTTGCCCAGACCGCCGCTTTTGTAACGCCTTTCCATATCAGACCGTACATAAACGGGGCAAGGAAAGCTCCTGCCAAAGCTCCCCAGGAAATTGACATGAGCGTTGAGATAATCGTCTGCGGGTTTTCAAGTGTGATGATAGCAATGATAACCGAGATCANNACACTGCGATGAAAATTCTCATGATAAGAACCTGCTTTTTCTCGTCCATCTTTTCTTTCATAAAGGGCTTGACGAGATCAAGCGTCAACGTTGACGAGGATGTGAGTACCAGTGACGACAGTGTAGACATAGATGCCGAAAGAACAAGAACTATAACAACTCCGAACAGGATAGAAGGAAGTCTTTCCATCATCGTCGGAACTATGCCGTCGAAGCCGCCCTCAGGAGCGCCGTCAACATTGTTGACAAACAGCCTGCCGAAACCGCCGAGGAAGTAGCAGCCGCCTGCAACAATAAATGCAAACACTGTTGAAACGATCGTTCCGATCTTTACTGCCTTGTCGTCCTTTATCGCATAGAACTTCTGAACCATCTGCGGAAGTCCCCATGTGCCGAGCGAGGTCAGAATAACAACGCCGATGAGGTTTATGGGGTCAGGACCGAAAATGCTGTTATATTTTCCCGTTTCTCCAGATGCGGTCTCGATCTTGCCCATAGCGTCTATCGAGGAGGAAAGACCGCCGTTTTCATTCAGAACAGCGAGAACTACAGCCGTTATGCCGATAAGCATGAATACGCCCTGGATAAAATCGTTCATGGCGGTGGCCTTGTAGCCCCCGACGATAACATAGATAGCGGTGAACACAGCCATACCGATTATGCAGTACTTGTAGGGAATGCTGAAGCCTTTTTCAAAAAGCCGAGAAAGTCCGTTATATACCGATGCGGTGTNNGGAATGAGAAAAACGAAGATTATGACCGCAGCGGCTAGTTTCAAAGCATTGCTGCCGTATCTTTTTTCAAAGAAGTCCGGCATTGTTTTGGAGTCGAGGTGCTTGGTCATGATCCTGGTGCGCCTGCCCAGAATGATCCATGGCATCAGCGAGCCGATGACCGCGTTGCCGATGCCGACCCAAGTCGAAGCAACGCCGTAGTTCCAGCCGAATTTTCCCGCATAGCCAACAAAGATTACCGCCGAGAAGTAAGAGGTTCCATAGGCGAATGCCGTAAACCATGCGCCTATTCCGCGGCTGCCGAGAACAAAGTCTGAAACGTTCGATGATTTTTTACTGCAATAGAAGCCTATCCCGACCATAATGATGAGGTAGGCCACCAGCACGATCCATATCGTTGCGTGTCCCATAAAATCAGTCCAATCAGATGTTATTTGCTTTAGCGCTTTAAAGCTTTTACTCTTTTATGCTTTTATTCGCTAAAGATATTCTATATTATACTATGTTCGTGCTGTATTGTCAAGAATTTTTTTCACAGACAAGCTTCCGGTCTTCAAAGATCCCGGAGGTGACCGTCATTTTTTCAAAAACCGATGTTGCAAAACGGACGAAAATATGGTAGAATCAAAATATTAATAAGTGATTTTGGAGGGGAAGGCTTTGGCAGATTCCGTGCTTACACACAGCGACAGCATTCTGGCGCTCGCAAAAATCGGTCCGCGCAGATATGAGCTTTTTCAAAAGCTGGGCGTTGCAACGGTCGGCGATCTGCTTGAACTTTACCCCAGAAGCTATACCGATTACACATCGCCTGTCGCTATCGCCGATGCCCCTGAGAACGAGCCTTGCGTTGTCCAGGCAGAGGTCACAAGGAGATTTCCTCCCGCACGTATCCGCAAGGGCATGACTTTATACAAACTGACAGTTACCGACGGCGAAAACTATATGACCGTTGTGATATACAATTCCGAATATCTTTTCAATTCTTTTTGCCTCGGCGAGAGCTATCTGCTTTTCGGAAAGATCACACGGAGCGGAAAAAAGGGCTTTGAGATGTCATCACCGCAGATGCTGATGCCTTATGCCGAGGATAAGATAATACCCAGTTATCCTCTGACCGAGGGCTTGAGTCAGACGGTCGTAAGGACCGTTATGAAAGAAGCGATCGCAAAAACCAACGATTTTTCAGAGCTTCTTCCCGAAAGGATAAGGCGCGAATATGGTCTGTGCGCCTACAGATATGCGATCGAGAACATTCATTTTCCGAAAGACGGCGTAGCGGCTGATATNNCGCCGCAGGCTGATCTTTGATGAGCTTTTCGTCTTGTCTCTCGGAATGCAGACTCTCAAAAGCCGCGCCAAAAGGTCAACAGCGTTTAAACTTGACGACGTTTCTATGGATGCGTTTTACAGGTCTTTGCCGTTTGAACCGACCGGCGCGCAGAGGCGTTCGATCAGGGAATGCTGCGACGATATGCGGAAGGGCTTTCCGATGAACAGGCTTTTGCAGGGCGATGTCGGCTCGGGCAAGACTGCCGTTGC
>DLOT01000087.1 GCA_002479715.1 Ruminococcus sp. UBA7477
CAAGAGAGGGCGTCCCCTATAATTTTAAAGTTTTTACTTTAAAAAGGCGGCTAAAGGTGAGGCTTAAAGCAAAATATTGCGGAGAAAATAAAAAAACTATTGACAAACAGATCTAAATGGAATATAATGATTCGTGGATGCTCCTGTGCATTAGAGTCGTCCAAGCAAATATCTTGAACCACTTGCCCGCTGAGCGGGAGAGTTGAGGCCATACGGACAGCCGGGTTCACTGCCGATTGGCGGTTTTTCCGCCTTATTGATTGAGTTAGAAGCTCAAATTTTATAAGTTGGTTACTTTATAACCGAAAATGCGAAATAAGTCGCAGACTTGTGAAACGGTCAATAAGAGTAGTAAAAAGTTTTTGCTGTAGTGGGCGGGGTCGTTCCGACTGCTATTTTGACTCTGAATGCCATGTCATCTTTTTTATTTTCCCGGCAGAAGGTCCGGGGCTTTTGTATGCCCTTTGCCGCAGCCCGCTTTGCTTTTGCAAAGTGTCGATTTTTGCCGTATACAGAGATGATCAGATCAACGCAAGCTGTGTAACCGCAGTTTGCGTTTTTTTGTTATTTGAAAATCAAACGCCAAAGAAGGAGTGCTTGAATATGGACAATATCATCAGCCTGAAAAACATCGTTGTTGAATTTGACGACGGCGCAG
The DNA here is from genome assembly GCA_002479715.1 of Ruminococcus sp. UBA7477. Classification (GTDB taxonomy): domain Bacteria; phylum Bacillota; class Clostridia; order Oscillospirales; family Ruminococcaceae; genus UBA7477. The sequence goes on from DLOT01000087.1 coordinate 659, forward strand.
ATCAGATCCTGAAGAACATCAGCCTTGATATCAAGGACAAGGAGTTTGTAACACTGCTTGGACCGTCGGGCTGCGGAAAAACGACTACCCTGCGTATCATTGCAGGATTTCTGGAGCCGACCAGCGGCGACGTTTTTTTTGAAGGCAAGCGTATCAACGGTCTTCCTCCGCATAAGAGAAACGTCAACACCGTATTTCAGAGATATGCGCTTTTCCCGCATCTCAATGTTTACGAGAATATAGCCTTCGGTCTGAGAGTAAAGAAGGTCCCTGAGAAGGAGATACTGAGCCGTGTCGGCGAAATGCTCGAGCTTGTCAACCTGATGGGCTTTGAGAAGAGGACCGTAAACCGCCTGTCGGGCGGCCAGCAGCAGAGAGTCGCTATAGCAAGAGCTCTGGTCAATCACCCGAAGATCCTGCTGCTCGACGAGCCTCTGGGAGCGCTGGACCTTAAGCTTCGCAAGGAGATGCAGGTCGAGCTTCGCAAGATACAGCAGGCTCTTGAGCTGACCTTCGTTTATGTTACACACGATCAGGAGGAAGCGCTCACCATGTCCGATACGGTCGTTGTTATGAACGGCGGACTGATACAGCAGATCGGCTCTCCGACGGATATTTATAACGAGCCTGTCAATGCCTTTGTCGCAGACTTTATCGGCGAGAGCAATATCGTCAACGGCTGTATGCCCGAGGACTGTGTCGTTGAGTTCACCGGAAGGCGCTTTGAGTGTGTTGACAAGGGTTTTGACCCAAACGAAACGGTCGATGTTGTTATCAGACCGGAGGACGTTAAAGTCANNAAAAAGGCAAAGCTGACAGGGATCGTCGAGTCTGTCGTTTTCAAGGGTGTTCACTATGAAATGACGGTGGACGGGGTAGATCATAAGTGGATAATCCATTCAACAAAGGCAGAGCCTGTCGGGGCGATGATCGGAATGAGCGTTGACCCGTTTGACATTCACATTATGAAAAAAACAGATGAGGAATGAGTGATCGCAAATGAAGAAGCTGAAATTTTTTTCCGCGCCTTATCTGGTGTGGATGATCGTGTTTATAGTAGTGCCGCTGCTGATGGTCGCCTATTTTGCCGTTACCAATGATAGCGGCGAGCTGACAATAAACAATATATCCGACGTCGGACAGTATGCGAACATTTTTGTGCGTTCCATCTGGCTGGCACTTATAGCAACGGCAGTGTGCCTTGTCCTTGCTTATCCCGTGGCATACAGTCTATCGCGTATGGAAAAGCATAAGCAGGGAACGATGCTGCTTATAGTCATGCTTCCCATGTGGATGAACTTCCTTCTCAGGACCTATGCATGGATGACCCTGCTGGGAAACAACGGTATTATCAACCGGGTGCTCGGATTTGTCGGCCTCGGCCCATTCAAGATGATAAATACCTCGGGAGCGGTCGTGCTGGGAATGGTTTATAACTATCTGCCGTTTATGATCCTGCCGCTTTATTCTGTCATGGAGAAGATAGACAAAAGCGTTATCGAGGCGGCTTCGGATCTTGGCTGTAATTCGCGTGGCGTTATTTTCAGAGTGATCGTTCCGCTCAGTCTGCCCGGCATCACTTCGGGCATCACAATGGTTTTCGTTCCCGCTATCTCAACGTTCATTATATCGAGAATGCTCGGCGGCGGATCCAATCTGCTTATAGGTGACCTTATAGAGATGCAGTTTCTCGGCAACGCCTACAATCCGCATCTCGGCGCGGCGATATCGCTGGTTCTGATGGTTATTATATTGGTAATCATGACGATAATGAACCAGTTCAGCCCCGACGACCAGGTGCTGATCTGACCGGAGCATTTTAAGAAAGAGGTAACGAATATGAAGATACTCAGCAAGATATATTTTGCCGTTATACTTATGTTCCTGTATGTCCCCATTTTCGTGCTTATCGTGTTTTCATTCAACGAAACAAAGAGCAAGAGCGTTTTCAGCGGTTTTACGCTCGAATGGTATGAGAAGCTGTTTCATAACAGGATAATCATTTCATCGCTTGTCAACACAATAATCATCGCGATAGCGGCGAGCGTCGTTTCGACTGTTCTGGGAACGCTTGCGGCAATAGGAATAAACAGTATGAGAAAGACCCCCAAAGCCGTTATTATGAACGTCACCAATATGCCGATCATCAACCCCGAGATCGTTACGGGAGTTTCGCTTATGCTGCTGTTTGTTTTCTTTGCGGCGAGAATGAGCTTCCAGTTCGGCTTTGTAACATTGCTTATCGCTCATATCACATTCGACGTGCCCTATGTTATACTCAACATTATGCCGAAGTTCAAGCAGATGGATCCCAACCTTTTCGAGGCGGCTCAGGATCTTGGCTGTTCGCCGGTGAGAGCCTTTTTCAAGGTGATCCTGCCTGAGATCATGCCGGGCGTTGTCAGCGGATTTCTTATGGCGTTTACATATTCGCTCGACGATTTTGTAATAAGCTATTTCACCTGCGGCTCGACCTCGCAGACACTGCCGATAACCATTTACTCAATGACGCGCCGTAAGGTCTCTCCCGAGATAAATGCGCTGTCCACACTGATCTTTATAACAGTACTTGTTATCCTGATCATCAAGAATATCGTTGAAAGCCGTTCCGCAAAGCGCGCGGCTTCATTCAGGGGGGAGCGCGCATGAAGGTGACAGGAAAGGGCAGACTGAAAAAATACATAGCACTGCTTCTGGCTTTTGCTGCGGCGCTCGGCACTCTGACCTCCTGCGGCTCATCGGAAAGCGGCGGCGATACGGAGGATCAGGAGGGTTACGTTCAGACGCTGACCGTTGAGGACGAGGAGTATTACACCCGTTTCAAGGGAAAGAATGTGTCTATCAATGTTTACAACTGGGGCGAGTATATCTGTGCCGGCGAGGAAGAGGGAACGCTCGATGTTATCACCGAGTTTGAAGATCTGACAGGCATAAAGGTCAACTACACAAATTTTGCCACCAACGAGGAGCTTTACGCAAAGCTTAAGGGCGGCGGAGCGGAATACGATGTTATCATACCGTCCGACTATATGATAAGCCGTATGATAAAAGAGAAGATGATAAAGCCCCTCAACTATGAGAATATACCCAACTTCAAGTATATCATGAAGGAATTCCGCAATCTCGAATATGACCCAGAAAACGCCTATTCGGTGCCCTATACATGGGGAACGGTCGGTATAATCTATGACGCTTCGGTCATAGATATCCCCGAGGAGGAGATCGACTGGGATATCCTCTGGAACGAGGACTATGCAGATCAGATACTGATGTTCGATAATCCGCGCGATGCCTTTGCGATCTCGGAAATAATGCTCGGCTACTCGCTCAATACCGAGGATGAGAGTGAGCTTGTCGCCGCCGCGGAGCTTCTGAAAAAACAGAAGAATATAGTTCAGGGCTATGTTATGGATGAGGTCTTTGACAAGATGGGCGCCGGGGAAGCGCTTATAGCTCCCTACTATGCCGGCGACGCTCTGATGATACTGGAGGACAACGACTCGCTCAACTTTGTCGTTCCAAAAAGCGGAACCAACCTGTTTGTTGATGCTATGTGCATTCCCGCCTCAAGCAAGAAGCAGGAGGCAGCGGAGATGTTCATAAACTTTATGTGCGAGCCGGATATCGCCTATGCCAACATCGACTATATCTGCTATTCGACTCCCCATCAGAAAGCCTATGATATGCTGGATGAGGAAACCCAAAACGATCCTGTCCGTTATCCGAGCGACGAGGCAAAGCAGAACATGGAGGTCTTTGTCAATCTTTCGGATGAAACCAATCTGCTGATGCAGTCACTGTGGACGGATATGAAGTCTGCGGAGGACGAGAATACAAACCGCTGGATCATGCCACTGTTCCTTGTTCTTTGCCTTTTGACGATCATTCTCGTTTTGGTAAGACGGCATATCAAGCGCAAAAAGGATATTTTCTGATTTTCCCGGCCTGCGTCGGCTTTTGTCGAAGCAGGCCTTTGCTTTGCCTTTCAGGGTGCAAATTGCACAAAAATCAGGTTCATATTTCTATGAACAGGCGAAAAAAACCGCTTGTGAAGTTGTTGACGAACAAAACATAAGTGTGATATAATAAGATAGATATACTATATGTTGTGGAGTATACACGAATCTTAATCATAAATCTGTTCAGGGGGCTTGATGAAACAATGGAAAATCTGCTCAATTACGGAAGCTACTCGGCATACAGAGAAACCGTCGAAACGCTTTCAAAGCGTCTGCATGAGCTGCTGGAGTACAGCTATGACCTTTCTTTGACAAACACCGCGGTGTCCATCAGGGACACTATAGACAAGGTTGCTGACGAGCATTTTGAGGTAGCTATCGTCGGCGAGTTCAAGCGCGGAAAAAGCACGCTTATCAACGCTTTGCTCGGTCAGGAGATCCTGCCGGCGGACGTTTTGCCCGCGACCGCGACGCTCAACAGGGTTACATATAACAAGGATCCGTTCGTTTCCGTTGAGTATAAAGACGGAACGACGGAAAAAGTTCCGATAGGAAGCCTTCAGGACTATGTTACCAAGCTGACGTTCGAGTCGGAGCAGAAGGCGGAAACCGTCAAGGAAGCGACGGTTTACTATGACACTGAGTTTTGCCGCAATAATGTTGATATCATAGATACGCCCGGTCTTAACGACGACGAGCAGATGACCAATGTAACACTGTCCATTCTCCCCGAGATAGACGCGGCGGTTTTCGTNNGGTTATCAGCGCGAACTCTCCGTTTTCGCAGTTTGAGAAGGAGTTTCTCGAGAAGAAGATGCTCTCCAGCGACGTCGGAAGGATCATCTTTATAGTCAACTGCTTCGGGACCTTCAGCAAGGAGGACGAGGACAGGATAGTTGACACCGTCCGCAGCCGTATAGAAAAGTACGTTATGGATAAGGCCAAGAAGGTCATGGGCGAGGACTCCAAGGAGTTTCAGGTCTATCAGCGAAAGATCGGCAAGCCCAAGGTCATCGGCGTTTACGCTAAGAAGGCGCTGGTCGCCAAGATGAACGGCGACACAAAGGCTCTGGAGGAAAGCAACTTCTTGCAGTTTGAATCTGTGCTTGAGAATATGCTCACAAAAGAGCGCGGCACGATCTCTTTGCAGATACTGGCGAATAAGATCATCAACAGCGGCACGGAGGTCCTGAACTCGGTTTCGCTGCGGAAGAATGCCCTGATGATGGAAAACGACGAATTTATGGTCCGCTATAAGAGCGCCATAGAGGAGATTGAGGAGATAAGAAACAAAAAGCGCGCCGAGTTCGTTAAGATAAACGATGCGGCAAACACTGTCTACGACGGATTGCGCCCCTTGCTCGAGGACTATTGGACGCAGATCGAGGCGTGCGCTATGCAGGTCATCGACTTGTATCAGATAGACCCCAACGACCTGAAAAAAGACAGGCTCAAGGTCGTTCACGGAAAGATCATCGACAGGATAAGAGAAAATATCGAAACAAGGGCACAGCTCATCTGTGAACAGATTCAGAATTCTATCAATGTCGCCCTTTCGGATGAGGCGGAAAGATTGCAGTCGTTTGAGGATGAATTTTTCCGTAACGTTGAGAAGATCCAGCAGATGTTTGATATAAGCGAGAGGGTCAGCAAGAGCGGCGGCGGAGTCGATCAGGTCATAGGCTCGGCTATCGGCGCTTCAGGCATCGGCGCACTGTTTATCGGCTTCAGAGAAGCAGTCATCAAGGGCGCTCTGCTCGGCTTCGGAACGGGCGCTACAAGCTTCTGGGCAACCTGCTTTGCGGCTAACGCGATAGCCGGCGGACTCGCCCTGCTTTCGCCTATCACACTTTGTATAGTAGCCTTTGCGGGTCTGGCAAGTACGTTCACCGGAAAGTTTGCCGTTGATAAGTTCCTCGCAAACGAAAAAATAGAAAAGTATAAGTCCGATTTCAAGACTCAGGTCAGAAAGCAGCTCCACGAGATGAAGCTCAGCACCGACTTCTCGGAATCTGTCCGTAAGCAGGTGTTCACAGCGTTTGAAACACTGAAGGACAAGATCGAGCGTGAAACGGAAATAATCCTAAAGGATACGCAGAAAACCCTCAATAACCTTAACCAGCTCAAGCAGGAAAAGAAAATGGTTTCCGAAAAGGAGAAGGAAAGACTTCAGGGAATAGTGGCGCATACGAGCAGTATTCTTTCCGACGCCTACATTCTCCACAAGGCGCTTGCCGCCGAGAGCGGTAATGCCGCAGAAGCCGACCAAGAGGCCGCACAGTAAAGCGGCGGAGCAAAATGATTAAAGGTTAGGAGGAAACAACCTATGAATGATTCATTCAGCAGGTTCGCTATTGAATCAGAGGGCGACAAGGGCAACCCGCTGCTCAAAATAGACACAAGCTTCCGCTCGTATCTTATGGCCTACACACGATCGTTCAGCAACCATGTTGTTGACGGAGTATTGGACTATGCGTTTGACGCAGACTTTTCGCTCCGGCAGAAGATAACCGGGCTTTCCGGATGGAGCAAGCTTGCAAAAGCAATAAACTCGCAGGACGTTACGGAGGAGGCAAAGCTTCTCTTTTTAAAGGTCAATCAGGCAGGCTCTCTCAAATATCCCGAGGTCTATGAGATCGCAAAGAAATGCGCGGAAAGGCTGGAGCTTAATCTGCCGACGGTGTTTGTAAGAGAGGATATAGACAAGAAGATAATATATTCGATAGCGAGCGATATTATCGAGCCGTGTATAGTCATAACATCGGCGCTTGTCAATATGTGCAGCTCCGACGAGCTTCAGGTCATTATAGGCAGCGAATGCGGACGTATCCAGAACCATCACTGCACCTATAATCTTGCATATAAGTACTTTAACTGCGATACCCGCGGCTTTGTTCCCGTCGAGCAGTCATACCGTCAGCCGGTCAGCAATCAGCTTGTTTATACCGTGTCCCAGTGGGTCAAACTTGCCGACGTTACCGCCGACCGCGCCGGAATGATCTGCTGTGATGAGCCGGAAAGATATGCGGAGATCATCGCAGGGCTTTACGAAAAGGGATATATGGACTTTTACGGACGAACAATGAAGGATCTCGACTTCGAGAGGATCGTCAACATGGCGCAGGGAATACACTATTCGGCTGCGAGAGATATCCGGGTAGACCCGAACGCGACCGAGGACGAAAGGCGGATACTGGCGGCAGTCGAGTTTCTTAACTGCGATCTGCTGTATAACTGGCGGAGCGAGCTTTCAAGCGAAGGACTCAACGTCATTAACGGACAGCTGTGCGACGTTCGCTGCAACTTCATTCTCGGAACTTCAACTGCGGGGGTGTAAAACATGGATATCAATAATTCGATCTACAAAAACGCGGAAGAAGATATCATAGCCGTGAGAAGATGCCTTGACGAGCTGATTGCCGACAAGGAACTGAGCGGCATTCTCGGCGGGGATTTTGCCGAGGGACTGGACGTGTGGAAGGCGCTTAT
>DLOT01000029.1 GCA_002479715.1 Ruminococcus sp. UBA7477
TTTCCAAAACCAAAGGTATTTAAGTATACAAAAATACCTTTGGTTTTGGAAAAAAATTTGACAAGAGTGAATTTTTCCGATATAATCACAGATAATAAAATACTTATTGGAGGAATTCTGGAATGAACAAGGTGGAACTCATCAGCGTATTATCAGAAAAGACCGGATTTACTAAAAAGGATTGCGAAACCCTGCTCCGCACACTTACAGAAACCGTAACAGAAACTCTCTTAAGCGGTGAAAAAGTGTCAATCTCCGGATTCGGCAGCTTTGAAACCCGCGACAGGGCAAAGAAGGAAGCCTATAACCCCGTTACAAAGAAGAAAATCACCGTGGCGGCTAAAAAGGTACCGGCTTTTAAGCCTTCCAAGGCGTTTAAGGATACCGTCGCACAAGGTTGATACAAATTAAAACATACAGAAGGAGTAATTATTATGGCAGCAAAGAAGATCGAGGAAACAGCAGAAAAGGTCGTTAAGACAGCTGAAAAAACAGCCGAAAAGGTAGCCGACAAGGCAGAAAAGGTAGTCGCAAAGGCCAAGGAAAATCCCACAATTAAAAAGGCAGCCCAGAAGACCGCCGAAACCGCTAAGAAAGCTACGGCAACAGCCAAGAAGGCCGCTTCAACAGCTATCAAGGCAACCGAAAAGGTTACCGCTTATGTTGAGTTCGGTGACAAGCAGATCTCCGTTGACGACATAGCCGATAAGGTTCGTGCAGCATATAAGGCTGAGGGTCACAGAGGTATCAAGTCGATAGAGATCTATGTTAAGCCCGAGGAAAACGCTGCTTACTATGTAGTAAACGGCAAGGCCGAGGGTAAGAAAATCGACCTTTGATCTATAGTTTCATATTTCACACACACCAAAAATACCGTCCTCGCTCAGCTGCGAGGGCGGTATTTTTCTGCCTGAGTATTGAATAATCGGCAAAGCCGGAAAGCTTTCGGCAGGGGGAAGTCCTTGCTTCAAATGACTTCCCCCTGCCCGCTTCACGCTTAGTGGATCTCGTTGCGCTTGATCTTTCCGCTGATGGTCTTGGGAAGCTCATCGCGGAATTCAACCACTCTTGGATACTTATAGGGAGCGGTATTCTTTTTAACATACTGCTGTATTTCTTTCTTCAGTTCTTCTGTGCCGATCGTTCCCTTAGTGAGAACGATAGTAGCCTTAACCGCCTGACCTCTTACAGGATCGGGAACAGCCGTAACAGCGCACTCCAGAACATATGGCAGCTCCATAACGACGCTTTCGATCTCAAACGGTCCGATGCGGTAGCCCGATGACTTGATAAGATCGTCAACTCTTCCGACATACCAGTAGTAACCGTCCTCATCTCTCCATGCCGTGTCGCCGGTATGATACATTCCGTCATGCCAAACCGCTTTTGTCTTTTCTTCATCGTTGTAATATCCGTTGAACAGACCGCACGGAACGTGCTTGTCTGTGCGGACAACAATTTCGCCTGTGTCGCCGTTCTTTACGGGATTTCCGTCAGAATCTACAAGGTCTATATCATACATAGGACTGGGCTTACCCATAGAGCCCACCTTCGGGGTAGTTCCGAAGTAGTTGCCGATTGTCAGAGTTGTTTCCGTCTGTCCAAAGCCTTCCATTATTGTAAGTCCGGTCGCTTTCTTGAACTGATAGAACACCTCAGGATTAAGCGCCTCACCTGCCGTGTTGGCATACTTGATGGTCGAAAGATCGTATTTGGAAAGGTCTTCTTTTATGAAAAAGCGATACATGGTCGGCGGTGCGCAGAAGGTCGTGATATTATAGCGTTTGAACATCGGAAGCAGATCGTCTGCATGGAAACGCTCGAAATCGTAAACGAACACAGCGCCCTCGCAAAGCCATTGACCGTAGAGCTTGCCCCAAAGAGCCTTGCCCCAGCCGGTGTCGGATATGGTAAAGTGCAGTCCGTCGGGGTCTACATAGTGCCAGAAGCGTGCGGTGATAAAGTGACCGAGAGGATATTTGTGATTGTGAACGGCGATCTTGGGATAGCCGGTCGTTCCCGATGTGAAGAACATAAGCATATCGTCGCTGCCGCAGGGGGTATCGGGCTTTCTCTCATAAACATCACTGAATGCGGGCATCTCATCATCAAAGCTGTGCCATCCTTCGCGCTTGCCGTGTGCAATAACCTTGACCTTAAGATCGGGGCAATGCTCTGCCGCAAGGTCTGCCTGATGAGCAGTATCGCCGTCAGCGGTGCAGATTATAGCCTTAACGCCTGCCGCCTTGAAACGATAGTCAAAGTCATGCTCAACCAGCTGATTTGTCGCCGGGATAACGATCGCGCCCATTTTGTGCAGAGCTATGATCGAGAACCAGAACTGATAATGCCTTTTCAACACGAGCATTACCCTGTCGCCCTTTTTGATACCCAGCGATTCAAAATAATTAGCCGTCTTGGCCGAGTATTTCGCAATATCTCCGAAAGTAAAGCGGCGCTCCTCCTTATCGTTTGAAACATGGAGCATAGCAAGCTTATCGGGACATTTCTTAGCCAATTCATCAACAACGTCAAAGCCGAAGTTGAATTTCTCCTCATCACGGAAATCAATTGTCTGTATAGTTCCGTTCTCGTCCTCAGTCGTGGTGATGAAGTTGTCGGCTACAATGCCCTTATAGTCGTGTCTTTCAAAGGCGGTCTGCTCCTTATGCTCATCGAGCAGGGAGAATGTATTCTCCAGAATGATAGAATACATCTCACAGCCCTCTTTAGAGGTCGCGATCATACCGTGCGGCTGCGAAGAATCGTAGTATATCGAATCACCCGGGTTGAGGTCCTCATAGTGCTCACCGATAAGCGCTCTCATCGTTCCGCTTATAACGATATCCATTTCCTGACCGCGGTGAGTGTTTGTATGGATCGGGGCGTTCTGCTCAGCCTCGGAATACGGCATAAACACTCTGAACGGCTCGCAGACGCGGTTCTTGAAGTTAGATGCAAGATTAAAATACTTGAAGCCCTTTCTTCTGACTATCTGCAATCCCTCGCCGTTTCTGTTTACCTGATATGATGTCAGGCTCGGAGAATAACCCCTGAGAATATCGGCGATATCAACTCCGCAGACCTTAGCCAGCTTATAGATAAATGTGAATGTAAAATCGACCGTTCCGCTTTCAAGCAGCTTGTATTCGTCTGCCGAAACGTCGACCTTGCGCGCCATTTCCTCCTGCGTCAGTCCCTCGACTTCTCTCAGCTCTCTGACTCGCTGAGCGATTTCCTTGATGCGTTTTTCCATGTTCGTTTCCTCCTATAATACAGTTAAAGAAATATTTCTTGTTGAGATGTCCTTCAAGCTTCCCTGAGGGCAACAAAAAACGCCTCAAAGCA
>DLOT01000015.1 GCA_002479715.1 Ruminococcus sp. UBA7477
AGCAATCGCAGCGGGCGGCTGGGTAGCGGTCGTGGTCATCATTGTAATCTGTTTGATTGCACTGATTATCGGCTCGGTATTCGGCATCTTTTTCTCCGGCGAGGATTCCGGGACGGGCTTGTCAATGCCTGCCGTAGTGCAGGAAATCAACACGGATTATGACACGCAGCTTCAAACGATCAAGGACAATAACGCCCACGATGTTTTGGAGATGAGCGGCGGAACAGCCGTGTGGAAAGAAGTCCTGTCCGTCTATTCCGTCAAGGTCAACAGCGACCCGGATAATCCGCAGGAAGTGGCGACGATGGATGACGGAAAGAAGCAAATCCTAAAGGACATCTTTTGGGAGATGAACTCCATTTCCTCACGGACAGAGAGCAAGACCGAAACGGTTGTCACGGAAACAGACGATGGACACGGAAACATTATCGTCAACGAATCCACCGTGACCCGGACATACCTATATATTACCGTGACCCATAAGACCGCCGACGAAATGGCGACGCAGTATGGTTTCAGCGATGAGCAAAAGAAATACCTCGCAGAGCTTCTCAGCGATGAGAACAATTCGCTGTGGGCAAGCGTACTGTATGGAATCACGACAGAGGACGGTCAAATCGTAACGGTAGCGCTCTCGCAAGTCGGCAATGTGGGCGGACAGCCTTATTGGAGTTGGTACGGCTTCGGCTCCCGTGTGGAATGGTGCGCCTGCTTCGTGAGTTGGTGTGCCAATGAGTGCGGCTATATCGACATCGGCGTCATACCAAAATTTTCAGGATGTACGCAGGGTGTTCAATGGTTTAAGGAGCGAGGTCAGTGGGCAGACAGATCCGCTGAGCCAGTCCCCGGCATGATTATCTTCTTTGACTGGGACGATGAGGAAGGTCAGGACGGAGAGCCGGATCACGTTGGCATCGTTGAAAAAGTCGATAACGGAACGGTCTACACCGTGGAGGGCAACTCCGGCGATAGCTGCCGAATCAATCAGTATTCTATCGGATACTATGAGATTCTCGGCTACGGAATCCCGGCGTATTAAAAAGAGGTGTCATCACATCATGTGGTGACACCCTATACATTTCAGGCTCGCTCTATATTTTAGAAGCGTGTTTTATCATCGTGTCGATAACATCATAAATCTTTTCACGGTCTTTTTTGCATACCCCGTTGAGCTTCTCGGAAAGGAGAGAATGTTTGACTTCATATCCGGCGTTCACAACATCGCAAAGAATAACGTCTGCGGACACATTCAAAGCATTCAAAATCGCAATAAAGGTTTCAAGTGAGGGTATTTTTTCTCCACGCTCCAATGCTCCATAATAGGTCAGGCTGATCCCCGACGCCTCCGCCAAATCCTCTTGCCGCATCCCTCTTTGATGCCGCACCTTGCGAAGGTTCAGCCCAATCGAGCTAAAATCCATAACAGTTCCTCCATCAGTTTGTATCCTATACTTATAGTATAGGTGGCTGGGAGTACACTATACAGAATCTATTCAGGGGATATGTAATCTATATGGGTGGATTTTTTAACATTTCTGTGCTAAAATGAGACGAGAAATTCAGGAGGATTCGGAATATGAACATAATCGTTTGCGTTGATGACAATTACGGAATGATGTTCAATAATCGGCGGCAGAGCCAAGATCGGGTGTTGAGGGAGCATATTCTCTCGTTATCATCCCGAAGCCGGTTATGGATAAATCATTATACTGAAAAACAGTTTTCGCAAGACAGCAATTCTGCGGAACACCTAAATGTCGATGATGATTTCTTAGACAAGGCAGCTCCCGGCGAATACTGCTTTGTTGAGGATGCTCCTGTTGCTTCCTACGAAAGCAACACAGAAAAAATCATCCTGTTCAAATGGAACAGAAAATATCCGGGTGATTTTCACTTTGATATTGACCTTTCGGGCAAAGGATGGAAACTTACATCCTCTGAGGATTTTCCCGGTTTCTCTCACGAAAAAATCACGATGGAGGTTTATGAGCGATGAAGTTCAAAAATCCGATCAAAGAACTCCGTGAGCGGAAAGCCGAGGAAAAGCGCAGACAAGAGGAAGAAAAGCGCAGACAAGAAGCTGAGGAAAAGAAAAAGCGGAAGCGCTTGCTTATAATATCTGCCGGAATATTGGCAGCCCTTTTACTTATCGGCGGCATTGGATCACTATTTGAGAAACCAGATTCCACGCTCCCGGATACATCTTCACAGGTTGAATCTTTGGTATCGTCTTCCACCGCCGACCTGTCAACGGAGCCGGAGGAAACGCCTTCATCGGACACAGAGAAACCGTCAGAGACAGAAAAACCCTCAGAAACAGAAAAGCCATCCGAAACGGAAAAGCCGGACGATTCCTCAAAGGCAACTGACAGCGAAACGCCTACTCCGCCGAATGTCGCCCCTGTCATCGACCTTTCAAGTATCCCGGCGTACTCCGGCGATCCGTATGTGGTCGTCAATAATAATGTTCCGGGATTTACGGACGCAGATTTAACTACAACTTCCTTTGAGTCATACAGCAGTCTGGATTCGTTGGGCAGATGCGGCGTCGCCTATGCTTGTGTTGGGCAGGACATCATGCCAACAGAAGAACGAGGAAGCATCGGTCAGGTCAAGCCTACGGGCTGGCACACCGTCAAATATGATATTGTGGACGGCAAGTACCTTTATAACCGTTGTCACCTGATCGGTTATCAACTCAGCGCCGAGAACGCCAACACAAAGAATCTCATTACCGGCACTCGGTATTTGAATGTTCAGGGTATGCTGCCATTTGAGAACATGGTGGCTGACTATGTAAAGGAAACAAACAATCATGTACTCTACCGGGTGACGCCCCTGTTTGACGGAAATAATCTTCTCGCTGCCGGCGTTCTGATGGAGGCGCTTTCAGTTGAGGATAACGGCGATGGGGTCTGCTACAATGTCTTCGTTTATAACGTGCAGCCCGGAATCAGCATTGATTATGCAACCGGGGACAGCTCGCTCCTTGACCAAGGCGGTGGCAGTCAAGGCAAAGATGATAACAAGAATGACGAGCCGCAGAACAGTACCACCCAAACATATATCCTGAATACGAATACGCATAAGTTCCACCTACCTTCCTGCTCGTCGGTGGGGCAGATGAGTGATAAGAACAAACAGGAGTTCACAGGTTCTCGTGAGGAAGTCATAGCGCAAGGATATGAGCCTTGTAAGAAATGTAATCCATAAGAGTAGATGCCCTCGGCAGTTTTGCCGAGGGCAANNTTTTGAATAAAAGTTCACATATTAAGTTTGAGAACGCAAACTACAGGTATTGATTTTTTCGTTTTTTGTGCTATAATGATATGAGTGAATCTGTACTTGCTGATAGGAGGGTATACTATGGCAATCAGTTACAAACGGCTGTGGAAACTGCTGATAGACAAAGACATGAAAAAGCGTGATCTGGAAAAAACAGCAGGCATCAGCCATTACACAGTCAACAAGCTGAACCGTGGGGAGAATGTAACGACAGATGTGCTTGCAAAGATATGTCTTGCGCTTAACTGTACGATGGATGACATTATGGAGGTCGTTTCCGATGACGAGAAATCCTGAACCCATAAAGGTTTGGAAATCCATGAGGTCAAAAAGGGCTACGTTGATAATGGGAGGATAAACATTGATTCACTGGCTCAGAAGGCAAAGCTCTAAACCACGAGCTTTGGTGTTTGTAGACTACGAGTATTGGTTTTACTCCTACAAAACACGATTTGGACTAAAGCCTGACCCTGTTGCTTGGAGAGAACAGCTTGAGGCGAAGTACGACATCGCTGATATATTGGTTTTTGCCGACTTTTCCTCGCCGGGGTTAAGTGACGAGCTGAACAAGATTCGAGAGATTACAAACACCATAATCGAAACGAGCGATGACTTTCACCGCAATCGGAAAGATATGACGGACTTTGTTATGCTTGACTACATCTATCAGAATGTTGACAAGCAAAAGAAGATCAAGAATTATATCCTTTTTACCGGGGACGGTCATTTTCAGTCAGTGGTGAAGTACCTAAAGCAACAGAAGCACAAGGATGTTATTCTCTATGGGATAGAGGATTCATTCAGTAAAAGACTAATGGCGTGTGCTACTGAATCAGTGATGCTGCCGATGAGTAGTGAAAACTATTATGCGTATGCCCGATACATAATAGACAACTTGGCAAAATGTGTAGATAACAGTGCGATTATACCGACAATCAAATCCACTTCTGAGGTAGTAGCACAAAGAAACAGTCTTCCCGCTGAGCAGATACGGGCTACGATCTTTTGGATGATGGATAAAGGCTATATCTATCAGAAGATGCAACGGGTCAGCTTCAATAAGTCAGTTAAAGTTGTAGCTCTAAACTGGGAGAAATTGATTGAAGAACACCTGTGGGATGCAGAAAAAGGAAAAGCGATATAATGTCCTTTTTATGGGACAGATGATAGCGTAAAATGATTATGGGAAAGTGCCTTTCAAAGGCATTATGGAGGTTATATGAGAAACGCAACACAATCGGACAGCCCATATAAGGCTTCGCTGACAAGGGAGCAGTTCTGTTTCTATGAAATGAGAACAACTGCAAAGCTGATGTCGGATGGTTTGTCTGATGAAGAAGTTATGAGCCGCATTGTACAAGAAAACTTATTCCAGTATCCGACAGAAAAATCGGTTCGCAGTATTGCACAGATGTGCGTCTCTCGCCTCCACGCTATGAATAATAAGGGATTGGTTGCGGCAATAGCAGAGCAGCCTGTCGATGATTCTAAACAGGTATGCCTCTACGCCATGATGAAGGATAGCCGCCTTGTATGGGATTTCATGTTGACTGTCGTTGCGGAAAAATACAGGAGCCAAAACATGAAGCTCACCAAAATGGACTTGAATGTGTTCTTCATGAGGCTGCAAGAGCAGGATGACGGGGTGGCGGCGTGGAGCGAATCGACGATAACTAAGATCAAACAGATTCTCACAAGGATTCTCGTCGAGAATGGGTATCTTGATAATAATAGATCGGAAACGCTGAATCCCGTCCTGATTTGTCCTACACTTCTGAACGCTATCTTGGCCGACGGTGAAAAAGCAGCTTTGCCGGCATTCAATTATTTTAGATAAGGAGGAACTACGGTGAAGGATATTTTGAAAGAGCTGGATCAGCTAAAAGCGTTTATTCAAGAGAAAGAGTTCCTCGAAGGAAAAGGGCTTAGCAACGAAGTCAACATTCGGATATTCTGCTACGACCCAAAGGATGAAATGGTAGTAAAACATTTTATCAGTCAGGTGACAACAGACCCTACGCTCGCTTGTAACTTGATAGAGTGTGATTTATACAAGATATTCCTCGACTGCTGCAAGGACATTGAAATCCTTGAAGCGATTCCAGAGATGGAGGAAGCGGACGGCAGCAGCTATCTTTTAGAGCAGATACATTCAACCATCCGGGAAGATGAGTTTATTCAAAAGATGCAATACGCTCCACACCGTCCGGGAGATGTACTGATGCTAACAGGCGTCGGAGAGGTATTCCCCTTTATGCGGGTACATACCATACTGGAGGCAATGCAGCCGCATTTCTCCGATATACCGATTCTTGTTATGTATCCGGGTGAATTTGATAAGCACCACCTGAAATTGTTCAACCGGCTCCAACCGAACGACTATTATAGAGCATTTAGCGTAATCTAAGGAGGAAATGACATGAAAATTCAAAATATGTTCGCCGAAGATATAGACCGTAAAATCAACGGCGTTATCAAAGTGGATCAGGAAGATGACACAACCGAAAGAGAAGTAAAAGAGTATGTCATCACAAAAGAACTGAAAAAGCACTTCATTTCCTTCTTCAACTACTACGGAGATTCTTTCTCCGAACCTACGGATGATGTCGGCGTGTGGATCTCCGGCTTCTTTGGAAGCGGTAAATCTCACTTCCTGAAAATGCTGTCTTACATATTGGAAAATCGCACGATCAATGGCGTGAAAACGGTGGAACTGTTCCGCAAAAAGTTTGAGGAAGACGCCGCCACCTTCATGCTCGTTGATAATGCAACAAAGAATGAAACCGAAACTATCCTTTTCAATATTGATATTGAGGGGTCAATCAATAAAGACAAGACTGCGGTGCTTCGTGTCTTTGCGAAAATGTTCTATAACCACCTTGGCTTCTATGGCGAGAACCTGAAGGTGGCGATGCTCGAACACTACATAGACCAGCTCGGAAAAACAGAAGAATTTCGTCGTGTCTACGAAGAAAAGAAAGGTCAGTCGTGGGTCAATACCCGCAGAGCTTTTGCGTTTAACGGAAAAGCGATTATTCCCACGCTCATGGAAGTTCTCGATATGAGCGAGGAAGATGCAAAACGGTGGTTTAACGATAAGACCTCCGTTGAGTTCAGCATTGCCCAGCTCGTGAGTGATATAAACGAGTATGTCAGTAAAAAGCCGAAGAATTTCCGCTTGCTCTTTATGGTGGACGAAGTAGGTCAGTATGTCGGCACGGACACCGATTTGCTTTTGAATCTGCAATCGCTCATCGAAAAGATCGGAAGCGAGTGCAAATCGAAGGTTTGGGTTGTTTGCACCGGGCAGGAAGCGATTGACGAAATTATAAAAGTTCGGTCTGATGAGTTTTCCCGTATTCAGGCTCGGTTTAAGACCCGTCTCTCCCTCACTTCTTCCTCGGTGGATGAGGTTGTTCAAAAGCGTATCCTGAAGAAAACGCCAGAAGCTACCGGGATGCTTGAAAGGATTTACGACGAAAACGATTCCGTCCTCCGCAACCTGTTCAGTTTCACGGACTCTGTCCTTGATATTAAGGGCTATGGAAGCGCATCGGAATTTGCGATTGACTTTCCCTTTGTCCCGTATCAGTTCATTATCATGCAGAAAGTCTTCAACGAAATCCGCAAGCATGGTAATGCCGGCAAACATCAGTCAAACGGTGAGCGCTCCATGCTGTCCGGCTTCCAAGAGGCAGCGCAAAAGCTCAAAAACTGTGACGAATATGCCCTTGTTCCGTTCTTCCGCTTCTACGACACCGTACACAGCTTCCTTGACGGGTCAATTCGCCGTGTTATCGAACGCTGCGAGAGAGCGGCTAACGATGGAAACGGCATTGAGAGACAGGATGTTGATGTTCTGAAACTTCTTTATCTTGTTCGCTATATTGACGATATTAAAGCAAACCTTGATAACATCGTCATCCTCATGGCTGACGATGTTCGAGTAGACAAGATTTCCTTGCGTGAGTCTGTAAAAGCCTCCTTAGACCGCCTCAGCAGTCAAAACTACATTGTAAGGATCGCCGATACCTACAACTTCCTGACGGACGAGGAACAGGATATTCAAAGGGAAATCAATAACACCAATGTTGACACTTCTGCCATTGTAGAAGGTCTTGCCAGTATGCTTTACGGAGATATTTACACCACGCAAAAATACAGATACGGGAATTACGATTTTGCGTTTGACCGTATGGTAGACGGTGTTACCGTCGGCGCATACACGGGTGGAATGAAGCTGCGTATTCTCTCTGTCGCAACAGACGCAACGGAGAAACAAGAGCTGCGGCTCATCGCAGGTTCCGGGCAAACTGCAATCATTGTTTTGGCGGACACACCCTACTATGAATCTTTGGAAAGCGCTAAAAAAATCCGTAGCTTTGTGCAGTCGAGAAATGTAACTCAGCTTCCTGCATCTGTTCAAGATATTATCCGTGGCAAGCAGGATGAAGCAACAAGATACGAAGCCGAAGCCAAGGAAGAACTGATAAAAGCTATTGAAAACGGCGTTTTCTATGCCGATGGCGAGCATTTAGAAATCAAGGGCGGCGATGCCGTATCCAAAATCAATCAGGTTTTGGAGTATTTGGTAGCCCACGTTTACAGCGAACTTGGACTTGTCACCAAAAATGCGGATAATGACGCTGACATTATTGCCGTCCTAAACGGTTCCGCAGATGATGGCGTGTTGGAAGGAATGGAAGCGAACCGTGACGCCGCCGCAAAGATGGAGGAATACCTTGAAACGCAGGCAATGCGTAACCTCCCCACCTCTATGGCGGATATTCAACGTCGCTATCAGGCGATTCCTTACGGCTGGAAAGAAATCGACATCGCCTGTGTCGCAGCCCGCTTGGTTTACGAGCAGAAAGTGACGATCAAATATGCCGGTGCGACTGTTCAGCCGGATAATCCGAGATTGCCGGATATGCTTCGGAAAAAGAGCGAGATCGGCAAAACTTCTATCTCAAAGCGTCAAGTTGTTACTGCCACCAAGGTGAAGGCGGTCAAAGAGGTTTTGCGGGACTATTTCGATGTGATGGATGTGCCGGATGACGAAGACGGTCTTATATCCTTTATTGTTCGCAAGTTCACCGAGCAAAAAGAACACTATACACATCTTTCCACGCTCTATAACGGGAAGAAATACCCTGATTTGAACCTTGTTCGTGCTTCCATTACGCTCATGGATTCTGTCCTTTCTCAGCAAAAAGACAACATTGCCCTCGTGGATGCTGTGCTAACAAAGCGGGACGATCTCCTTGACAACAAGGAAGATATGCAGGCGGTCGAGAATTTCTTTAGAAGTCAGGTCACGGTGTTCGATGCTGCCGTAAAGATGGAATCCGATTTGAGAAATGAGCTTGACTATCTCTCGAAAGAGGAAGAAAGCTACAAGGCGCTCAACAGGATCAGACTTCTTGTTATCTTGCAGAACGGGCAGAACGGAAAGTTTGATTATCGCTGCATCCCGGAACTGAATCTATTGATGAAAACCGTCAAGGAAGGTCACGACAGGCTCCTCGAAGCAAAACGCACCGAGCTGAAAGAAATTGTCCGTCAGTGCATGGCAGAAATCCATACAGCGGCTCAGACCGCAGAAGCTCACTCCGTGATTGAACGCAGCGACAAATTCTACGATGAGAAGAAAAAAGAGATCGACGAGCTGCAAAGCCTTGCTCTGCTCGACGGACTGATTCCCCGTATGCTCTCTCATAAGGATGATGCCTGCAACACGATAGAAGCCATCCAAAAGCCGAAACCCGTGGTAGAGCCAAAGCCTGCCACGCCGGAAAAACCGCAGCCGAAAAAGGTGATCCGTGCTGTCAACCGTCAGGTTGCATTCCCGGCAAAAGTCCTTGAATCAACTGACGATGTGGATGCCTATGTTGAGAATATGCGGCAGCGGCTCAAGCAGCTCATGCAGAACTGCGATGGAATTAAGTTAAACTAAGGAGTGCCACTATGGAAAAGAACGCTATCAAAAAGTTTGCGGTTTGGGCAAGAGAGGAACTAATCAAACGCTGTTCCACTAAAGCCGAGGAATATGGTATCACACAGGACAGCGTGGCGGATGTCGGAGCGGTTTCCATAAACGGAAAGCTGCTCACAGAGGCGCAAATCAAGCAGCGAAAGGCGCTGATTGAAAAAATCAAAAAGGACGGTTACGAGCAGGCTATCGAAGAAGTAGCTTATACTTGGTTCAACCGTTTTGCAGCGTTGCGCTTTATGGAGGTCAATGAAGTCCTTCCGTCTCGTGTCCGTGTTTTCACGGACAAGGACGGTGCGTTCCATCCGCAGATTCTTGCAGAAGCGCTCAGCATGGATTTAAGAGGACTGGATAAAGAGAAGGTCATTTCCCTGATCGAAGACAACAAGACAGAGGAACTCTATAAATACTTGCTCATTACCCAGTGTAACGACCTGAGCTATATTTTGCCGGGGCTTTTCCAGCGAATCGACGATTACACCGAACTACTTTTTCCCGACAACCTTCTCCGCAAAGATAGCGTGATCGACCGTATGGTTCGTCAAGGGCAGTCCGACAGCATCCCCGAAGCTGACTGGAAGGATCAGGTTCAGATCATCGGCTGGCTCTATCAATACTACAACTCTGTCCCGAAAGACATCGTGTTTGCCAATTTGAAAAAGAATATCAAAGTTGGCAAAGAGGACATTCCGGCTGCCACTCAGCTCTTTACGCCAGACTGGATCGTCCGCTACATGGTGGAAAACAGCCTCGGCAGGACGGTTATCAATAACCTCACCTATGACATTTGGGCTGACGATGAGAAAGCAAAAATTGACCGCTTGAAATCCGAGTGGCGCTACTACTTGGACGAAGCCAAACAAGATGAAGAAGTGGAAACCGAACTTCGGATGCTGGAGCATCACAAGTACGGTTCCGGGGATACACAGCCTTTTGTAGATTCCACTCTGTTCGACCCCTGCATGGGAAGCGGTCATGTCCTCGTATATGCGTTCGATGTGTTCATGCAGATCTACCGAGTACAAGGGTGGAGTGACCGGGATGCGGTTCGACGCATTATAGAAAAGAACCTGTTCGGACTTGATATTGACGAACGGGCGGCGCAGCTTGCCTATTTTGCGGTCATGATGAAAGCCTGCCAGTATGACAAGCGTTTCCTGACGAGAAAGGATGCGGAAGGAAATCCAAATCTTCCGCAGCCCAATATCTATGCAATCCCGGAAAGCGGGTATTTTGACAAGGAAGGTAAAAGAAAAGCTACCATAGACCCGGTTGCGATTGAGTTTTTCATTGACGGGCGTTCTGAGATCAAGGCGAATCTTGAAAAACTCCTTGAGCAGATGTTCAATGCGAAAGAATACGGTTCCGCTCTCCAAATAGAGGACGTGGACTTTGACATCTTATATACCCGCTATGATGAAACTATTGATGAAATCACCTTGTATAGACAGGCGCTTGATGCAGAGCTACTCCCCTTACTTCGAGTGGCCGAGATGCTATCCCAACAGTATGATTGCGTGGTGACAAACCCGCCATATATGGGTTCTGGTAATATGGAATCCAACTTGGCAGATTTTTTGAAAAGGATCTATCCCGATTCTAAATCCGATCTTAGTACCGTGTTCATGGAGAAGGCATTATCTCTCTGCAAAATTGATGGATACATGGCCATGATTAACATTCCAGTATGGATGTTTTTATCAAGCTATGAAAAATTGAGAGAAAAGATTATAAGTCAGAATACTTTTATATCCATGGTGCATCCCGGACGAGGCATTTTTGGCTCTGATTTTGGAACAACAACATTTGTCATTACAAAGCGACATATAGAAAACTACATTGGTCAATTTAGGCGATTATTTGACAAGCAAGGGGAAGTAGAAAGTATAGAGCAGCGAGAAAGCCAGTTCTTTGAAGGTAGAGGAAAGTTTACTGCAAAGCAATCTAACTTCTTAAAAATCCCCGGTTTTCCTATTGCTTATTGGATTGGGGACAATGCTCGTCATGCGTTTCAGAGCGGCATAAGCATCGACGAGATAAGTGATTTTACGGGCTCACAACACAAAACTGCCGATAATGACAGATTCCTTCGTTATTGGTGGGAAATAGATTGTCAAAGTATAAAAAAGCAAGATTGGATTTTTTATATCAAAGGTGGCGAATACCGAAAATGGTACGGAAATATTGACCTTGTTGTAGACTGGAGAGAAACAGCAAAACATTTTTATATAAATAATCCTACGTCCAATATGATTAAAGAAAAATACTGGTTTTCAGAAGGCATAACCTATACCTCTCTCACCAGTTCAGCAAACGGATTTCGGTATTTACCGCCTATCGGTGTGTTCGACATTAAAGGACCGAGCATTGTAAACGTCGAGCATTTAGAATACTGTCTCGGTTTTTTTAACACAAAAGTTGCTATGTTCTATCTGAAGCTACTCAACCCAACGATAACTTTGCAGGTAAAGGATGTGAAAAACACTCCGATCATAATCGATGAACAGAAAGAAAGTCAAATAGAAGAAAACGTCCAACAAAACATTTCTCTTTCGAGAGAGGATTGGGATTCCTTTGAAACTTCGTGGGATTTTCAATCTCATCCGCTTGCTCCCATGACATTTGAGAGAAAAGAGCAGCTTGAAGCAGGAATGAACACAGAAGAACGCAAGAAAGCTGTCACGCTGCTTTCCGAGCGATTCAAACGCTGGGAGCGGGACTGTAATGACCGCTTTGCGGAACTGAAAGCAAACGAGGAAGAACTCAACCGTATCTTCATCGACATCTACGGTCTGAAAGACGAGCTGACCCCGGAGGTAGAAGATAAGGATGTGACCGTCCGAAAGGCAGATTTGCAGCGGGATATTCGCAGCTTTATTTCCTACGCTGTCGGATGTATGTTTGGCCGCTACTCCATAGACAAGCCCGGACTGATTTATGCCGGTGGCGATTTCGATACGAAATATTGTCGTTGGATTTCCAAATTTGGTGATAAGGCGACTGATGAAATTGACGCAAATGGGCATTTGATTCACGGCGGTTGGGCTGGAAGTTCCCTGTGGAAATATGATGGTATTCGTTGTGGAGATGAATGGAAGCCTGCTTCTTTTGCGCCAGACACGGATAACATCATCCCGATCTGCGATGACGAATACTTTAGCGATGACATCGTTGGGCGCTTCGTGAATTTTGTCGAAACCGTTTTCGGCAAAGAAACCTTGCAGGAGAACTTGAAGTTCATCGCCGATGCGCTCGGCGGGAAAGGGTCGCCGAAGGCGGTCATTCGGAATTATTTCCTGAACGATTTCTATGCCGATCATCTGAAAGTGTATCAGAAACGCCCGATCTACTGGCTCTTTGACAGCGGCAAAAAGAACGGGTTCAAGGCGCTCATCTATATGCACCGTTATCAGCCGGACACTATTGCTCGGATGAGAACCGACTATGTGCATGAGCAACAGGCTCGTTATCGTACCGCCATAGAGGACTTGGAACGCCGCATCGCTGCCGCTGATACGGCAGAGAGGGTCAGACTGAGCAAACAGCTATCCAAGCTGAAAGATCAGGATGTCGAACTTCGGGGCTACGAGGAAAAAATCCACCACCTCGCAGACCAGATGATTCGCATTGACCTTGACGATGGCGTGAAGCACAACTACGAGATTTTCAAAGATGTCCTTGCAAAGATAAAGTAAAGGAGAATTGTAATAATGGCATCGAAAGACAAACTTAAAATCATGCTTAGCTTCATGAGGGAACTCAATGATGGCAATATAGCAAAGCCAGAGGATTATGACATCGAAAAGAACGAGTTTTATGACATCATTGATGCCTGCCAAGATGAAGGTTTAATTAAAGGGGTTAAATTCAGTCGAGGCGGACATGGCGTTATCATTGCTTATTTAGAAAATGCAAAATTAACAGTTAAGGGTATGGAATATCTCCATGAGAACACTAAAGCGATGCAAACATATAAGGGTCTGAAAGAAATCAGAGAGTGGTTGCCGTGGTAATCCTTACTTTTGAATAATCGGAGGTGCCGAGATGGATACAGAAAAGGTTGTTCAGGATTTGAACCGACGCTTTGAAGCTCCCTTGCCGGAGTTCTATAAGCGGCGAATCATCTTTTGGTATGACGAGGATAAAGAATTTGAGGATCGCATTGACGAGATCGAGCTTGCCAATGCAAAAATCGTAAAGCTCACCGGCTCTAATTCCTTTGCCGTCAAGAAGCTGCTCGCCGAGGATGATACGACAAGCAACTATGTTGTTTACCGCCCGTTCGGGTATGAGAAGGACGATGATAACTGGCTGCTGAATGTCGAGCTTTACAGCGAGGAATTTCGTTCCGATCTGCTTTCCTTGTGGATGGACGAGATGCACATTCCATCTACCACTTCCCTCCGCAAAACGGTAAAAGGCTATCGGAAGTATTTCAACGCAAAGGAACGCCGAGCAAAGGTTGCTTCACTTGCCGAAAAGAAAGCAGTCACCACGCCTTCTGCCTTACATCTGACCGTAATGGCAGCTCTCTGCGGCTGCGATGCGACGCCGGGAGTNNTTGCCATTTCGGCCGGAGCCGTGATCCGCACGGTGCTGTCGGCGGGGCTTGACAAGGAAACAAACAGCCCCTATGCGGATATTGGCGCCTACGGAGCTAAGGAAGCGTTTTGGGCGATGGTCAAGCAAGGGACAGGCTATATCGAGGAAAAGGTTGACCTCATGCGACTTGCAGCTCACATTCTGCTGACCGCTGCTTCAAGAACGATGGCAAAGGAATATCTTGCGGGACTGGATAGCTTTCTCTCGTTCCCGCATCAGTCCTATTGCTATGACTTTGTTTCGGAGTGGCTGCATAATGCAGATTCCATGCGGCTTTATGAAATCTCCCGCATCGTAGAGGACGAGCTGAGATTGCCGCAGCGGTTCTCCAGTCTTGCGGCTGAGGACATAGCGGCGACCGAGTGCTTCCCGTGTATCAACGAGTGCATCCTAAGAAAATTGATGGCGGAGATCGGCGACCACCTAATCAATGTGGAAGCGATCACCACCCTTGTTGAGAAACGCCGGACGATGGTTTGGTATGACCTCACGCAGCACTACTATGAGGGCGTTTTACAAATTGCCAATATGCAGGCGTTTTATAAAGAACACGCAGACGGATTCCATACCACTGACCCCAAAAAGGTTTGGAAGGCATATACTGATGTCTACTACAAAATGGATACCTACTACCGCCTGTTCCACCTTGCATTTGCGAACAGCTTGAAAGCGTCAAATCCTGAACTGGAAGATCTGTTCAAACAGAGCGCAGAGGTTGTCGAAGGATTGTATAAGAATTGGTTCCTCGGCGAGCTTGGCGGCAACTGGACAACGGTTTGCGCTGACGAGCTGAACGAGTACGGCCAAATCTTTGAGATACCGAAGCAGAGCGACTTCTACCGTGACAGAATCAGTCAAGCGGACGGCAGAGTCTACGTCATCGTTTCCGATGCGCTGCGTTATGAGGTTGCAGCTTCGCTTTGCGAACAGCTTCGCCGGGAAACACAAGCGCAAGTAGGAATCAGCAGTATGCAGGCGATCTTCCCGACGATCACAAAGTTTGGCATGGCTGCGCTCCTGCCGCACAAAGAGTTGTCCGCACAGGTGAGAAACGAAAAGCTCACCGTTCTTGCCGATGGAAGTCTGACGGAGAGCAACTATCGAGATAAGATTTTGAAAGCGGCTGCACCTGAAAGCGTAGCTCTCAAATATGACGCCATCATAAAGGCGAAACGTTCGGAAAGAAGCGAATGGGTCAAGGGCAAGGATGTCGTGTACATCTACCATGATACCATAGACGAGGCAAGCCATAACGCAGATACCGCCGTCTTCCCGGCTTGTAATGACGCTATTGAGGAAATCAAGAACCTGATTCGGATCATCGTGAACGATTTCGGTGGTGCTAACATCCTTGTAACTGCCGACCACGGCTTCCTCTATACGTACAGCCCGCTGTCGGAAGATGAAAAAGTCGATAAGACGAACTTCAACAGTCAGGATGTGGAGTACGGAAGACGGTACGCCATTATGAAAAAAGGCGCTTCGCCGGACTATTTGATGCCCGTGAAGTTCTTGGACGGAAAGACCGAGTTTGACGCTTTTGCTCCGAGGGAAAACACCCGTATCAAGATGAACGGCGGCGGGATGAACTTCGTGCATGGCGGCGTCAGCTTGCAGGAAATGGTCGTTCCCGTTATTGAGTATCATTTCCTCCGTAACGCCTCTAAAGAGTATCGCAGAAATAAGCAGAAGTATGATACTAAGCCCGTCACGGTGAATCTGCTTACTTCCAGTAGAAAAATCAGCAACATGATCTTCTCGCTCAACTTCTATCAAAAAGAGGCGGTTAGCGGGAACCGTGAAGCTGCAACCTATATTCTGTACTTCGCTGACGCCAGCGGAAAACAAATCAGCGATACGCAGAAAATCATAGCTGACAAGACTGCTGCAAGCAGTCAGGAGCGAACCTTTAGATGTACCTTCAATTTGAAGCCGCTGTCATATAATAACACCGAAACATACTACCTCATCATTGCGGATGAAAGCGGACTTGGCATCCCGCAAAAAGAGGAATTTCAGATCGACATTGCGTTTGCGGTGGATGAGTTTAACTTCTTCTAATAGAACGGAGGATTCTTATGGCTGAGAACGAGCAAGTCACGAGCAAGCGTGAAACAATCAAAGAAAAGCTCCGTCAGACCTTTGATGGACGAATTGTCCGCAAGGATTTGACAAAGCACATTAAAGAGGGAGCGAATGTCCCGGTCTATGTACTTGAATTTTTACTGGGACAGTATTGTTCCTCTGATGAGCCGGAAGTGATCGAAAAAGGCGTTGCCAATGTCAAAAAAATCCTTTCGGATAACTATGTGCGCCCTGACGAGGCACAAAAGATATTGTCTTTGCTCCGGCAAAGAGGGTCATATACCGTGATTGACAAGATCACAGTAAATCTGAACATTAAAAAGGATTCCTATGAAGCGGAGTTCTCCAACCTTGGAATCAAGGCGATCCCGATCAGCGAGGATTACCCATCCAAATATGACCGTCTGCTGTGTGGCGGCATTTGGTGCATCGTGCAGCTTGACTATGAGTTTATCGAGGAAGACAAGGGCGCTTCGCCGATCCATATCCGCAAGCTGACACCGATACAGATGCCCCGTGTTGATATTGGCGAGCTGAAAGACGGGAGGAAAGCGTTCACAAAGGAAGAATGGCTTGACATCCTGATGCGCTCAATCGGCATGGAGCCGGATATGCTCAATGACCGTGAGAAATGGCTTCTGCTTGGAAGAATGATTCCTCTCGTTGAGAACAATTACAACCTGTGCGAGCTTGGCCCTCGCAGTACGGGCAAGTCGCATATTTACAAAGAGATTTCGCCCAACAGCATCCTTGTATCGGGTGGGCAGACTACGGTTGCCAATTTGTTCTATAACATGGGACGGAAAACAGTCGGTCTTGTCGGTCTGTGGGACTGCGTGGCTTTTGATGAGGTAGCAGGAATCAATTTCAAGGAGAAAGACGGCATACAGATCATGAAGGACTATATGGCGTCCGGCTCCTTTGCCCGTGGCAAAGAAGAAAAGGCGGCAACAGCTTCTATGGTCTTTGTCGGGAATATCAATCAGAGTGTCGATGTGCTGCTGAAAACATCCAGTCTATTTGACCCGTTCCCGCCCGAAATGGGTACGGACACGGCTTTCTTGGATCGTATTCATTGTTATATCCCCGGATGGGAAATCCCTAAGTTTCGCCCGGAACATTTTACAGACGATTATGGGTTTATCACCGACTACCTCGCAGAGTTTATTCGTGAGCTTCGCAAGGAACAGCACGGAGATGCGATTGAGAAATATTTTCGCCTTGGAAAGAATCTGAATCAGCGTGACACGATTGCGGTTCGCAAAACCGTCGGCGGACTTATCAAGCTACTATACCCGGACGGAGAGTACACAAAAGACGATCTTGAAGAAATCCTGCGCTATGCCCTTGAGATGCGCCGCAGAGTTAAAGAGCAGCTCAAGAAGCTCGGCGGCATGGAGTTTTACGATGTCAATTTCTCCTACATTGACAACGATACCTTTGAGGAACACTTTGTTTCCGTCCCTGAGCAGGGCGGCGGCAAGCTGATCCCGGAGGGAATGTGCAATCCCGGACAGGTCTATACTGTGTCGCAAGGCAAATCCGGCATGATCGGCGTGTTCAGATTGGAAAGTCAGATGCTTCCCGGCAACGGGAAATTTGAGCGAACGGGTCTTGGTTCGGATGGAAAATGCAAGGAAGCCGCAAACACAGCTTTCAACTATTTGAAAGCAAACGGGAACCGAATCAGCGGCAGCATCAGCACAACGACGAAGGATTACATCATAAACTATCAAGACCTTCAGGGAATCGGAATGACACAGAGACTTGCGCTGCCGTCACTCATTGCGCTATGCTCCATCAGTTTGAGCAAGCCGACGATTTTCTCCCTTGCGGTACTTGGCGAGATCAGCATTGCGGGAACTATGCTCAAAGTGGATGAACTGGCGAACGCCTTGCAAGTATGTCATGATAGCGGCGCAAAGAAGGTGCTTTTGCCCATAACGTCTGCACCCGACCTCGGAACGGTTCCGTCGGAGCTGATCGGGAGTTTCAATATCATTTTTTACAGCAACCCTGAGGATGCCGTGTTCAAGGCTTTAGGGGTCGAATAAGAAGAAAAATGGAGGTGTTGAACGATGGCTCGACACAAAAAATCGAATAAAAAGAGCAGCAAGTGTCCTGAACCGTTCAACACGCTTCTCGACCTTGCCCAAGCTGCCACTTTGGATTATATCTTTTATAAGCGGCGGCAGAAAAACCGTGATAAAAGAAACAAGATAGACCCTTATGCTGCAACCGGGATTGCTATGGGTATGGGGAAAATCAAAAACACAGAGGACTTGATTCGGTTCGGAGGATTCCTCGGAGCAATGGGCGCTTTTGATGATGACGATGACCCCTCTTGGGAATATGGAGACATTGGAACAAGTTTTCAGAAGCCATTGAATAACCAGTATGCGTGGCGTCTGAATTGTCAAGACGGCAGCAAATATGGCATTTACCCGGAACAGTATCAAACAAAAGCGCAGTATGACTTTGCCCTTCGTAAAGCCGAGTTAGAGGAAAGGGAAAGAGATGCTCCACAGGAACAGTCAAGCAGAAGTGACCCGGATGATTCCACGCCTAAAGATGTATCGAAATATGCGGTAAGGATTTATTGTCGGGTGTCTCGGCTTGACAACGGGAAAAACGAGTATTATCTATCGCAGACCGAGGACATCAGTATTGGTTCCAAGGTTCTCGTCCTTGATGAGAACGGAGAACTGATAGCAGGAGTTGTTCTTTCGGTAGAAAAGCACACAGATGAAACAGCGCCCATTGACGCCGCCACAGCAAGATATATTGTTAGAGAGGATAGCAGCGATGTCTGAAAAGCTAATTCAGCAAAAGATTCAACAGTTTAAGAACTTTGAGGGAAAGCCAAAGAAAATCACTTTGGTTTCTTCCCCGTGCTATTTTCTTGAACCGCCCGCAGATGATGATCCGAGAACGCAGAAATTGACGATTACCGAAAAGGGACGGGTTTCCTTTTCGTCAATCAACTATTCATTCCCACCATCAAAAAAAAGCTGTGGTGAATGGAGAAAAGTAACCCTCGAAAAACCGCAAGCAGCCGAATTGCTTGATAAGATCGTTGAACCGTTCAAAGAGTATGAGGTTGCCGCTTATGTTACCGATATAGGAACATGGGAACTGACAATCGTGAATACCGACGATGAAACATTCAAATTTTTCGGGTCACTTGAAGACGGTACATTTCACAATGCAAAAAGTGTGTCGGATGCGATTCGTGAATCCCTGCTAATGAACGATCTCTTTTGTTTTGACGGCGGATGCGAGTAAAGGTCAAGGAGTGTTTCTTATGAAAAAGAAGAAAGAATCCGATCCTATGTTTACAAAAAAGGGCGCATGGCTTTGGCTATTATGCGCTCCAGCCGCTCTTATTGTTTCCGCACACTATGATACGAAGACGAACAAAAAGAAGCGGGCTGAGAAAAAGGCAAGAAAGGAAGCGGAGTTCCGAAAAAGCTGGAGACTTCACGATGAATTTGATTGGTGGCAAGATAATCAGGGCTTATGAGCGCTGACTAATGTATAGTTCTGTGCATAAACCACGAATGTGGGCAGAACGCCATATAAGGAGGGTTGGAGATGTCAGGAAAAGGCGGAGGCAATAAGGGCTTTTGGGACGGCTTCTTTGATAATCCGTTTGGTGGAATGTTTGATTTTAACGGTGATGGCAAAGAAGACTTGGGCGAACAATGGCTCGGATATAAGATTTTTGAGGAAGTAACAAAAGAGGAAGAAGAAAAGAATAGTGACATTTTTGGTGGCGGATCGTTGGATTCTGACGATGAGCCAGACTTTTCATGGCGGATTACCTGTGAAGATGGTTCAGAGTATGGAATTGACCCCGAAGATTATACAACAGAGGAAGACTATGAAGAAGCTCTGAACGAAGCCAAATACGCATGGCGAGACAACTGTGCGTGTATGGCTGAAACAGGTGTTGACCCGAACGAGTACGAAACCGAACAGGACTACATGGATGCCGTGCAGGAAGAAAAGGAGTTGTGGCGTCTTGATGCGGAGGACGGCTCGGATTATGGGCTTGACCCAGAGGATTTCGATTCCGAAGAAGAATATGCGGAAGCACTGGAGAACGCACAGTTAGGAGCTGATTTTAGTCCTGTCGTTTTTTCGAGCGGAGTCAGCCGCCCTCCAAAAAAGCGGAGAATAAAAAAAGCATCGGATTATCCGAATAAGCGCAGATATAATGCCGCCTGTGTTCTTGCGGACACCGGGACGATCTACCTTAACGATGAGTTTGAAAAGAAAGAAAAACGCTGTTGCAGATTTATCCTTGAAAAAGCGGATTCTATCCTTGCAGCAAATTATCTGTCTCACGATTCGGGATTCCTATACGCACAGGCTGTGAAAGACCACTTCACGCTCACTATTTCGCTTCCCGATGAAGACGAGAAACGGGAATACGAATTTGACGATATGATTCTAAAAATCGCAAAAAGGGATATTCCGCTTTCCTTTGAGATTTGGGCGTGGTGCTTGGGGCAGTTTCTTCCCTATGTCGAATATGACAGTTTTGCATTGAACGACATGACAACGGATATTTTGAACGCCTTATCCCGTTTTCCTGAAGGCTATCGGAGTAAGTTGGTTCATTATATGGACAAACACCCGGATTTCCGGGCAAAAATAATGCCAAAGGAAACCGAGTGTTCCGTTGAACTCACTGAAATGATTGCAATAGCGATCCGTGAGGGACTAAAGGACACGGCACAGTTCATGTTTGATGCTGGACTTGCGCAGGCAAAGGGAAAATGGAAGGAAATCAATAACTTTGTCAGTTCCGTGATCCTCTATTGCAAAGACGGAGAAGAAGTCGAATCCATTGAATACTTCCGAGATGAAATGTTCGGAAAGATAAAAGAAATCCAAAATGGTATGGTGCAGGATGAGATCGACGAGTGGGAAAAGGAAATTGCTGATTACATCGAAAGCACGGAACAAGAAAGCGACCGATATGCGTATTCTCGCCGTAATGCTTGGCGCAAAACCGTACCCGATGGGAAACCGTATGGATTAGACCCGGTGTACTTTTCTTCGGAGCAGGAATACATGGACGCCTTGGAGGAAGAAAAGCACGGCTGGCGACAATGGTATGAAGGCCGGGATAACGCCGGCCTTGATCCCGTCGATTACGAAACGCAGGACGAATTCCGCAAGGCGTACAACGAACAGGTGAAAATTCAGCACCGAAAGGAACAAGAGCGGCGAGAGAGCGAATGGAAAAAAGAACAGGAATTGAAAGAGCAGGAGCGCAAAGCAAAGAGAGCAGCTCTTGAAGCTGACAAGACCATTTATACTTACTGCGGTGTTCTTTTGCCGTTTTCGGATCGCCCCTATTCGTTTATTTCGGATGTTGAGGATATTCAGATCGGCGATACCGTTGTCGTGCCTGTCGGAGAAGAAAAGAAGGAAATGGAGGGTGAAGTTGTATCTGTGGGACAATACACCCGCCTTGGTGTCCCTTTCCCGGTGGAGAAAACAAAGCACATTCTAAGGGTGCTGAAAAAACCTCTTTGATTAAGTTGATGCGATGGACTTTATTATGAGCATGGCGGGAAGTGATGAGATATGTGGAACCACCTGACTCAATATTCGGTAAAACCTGAAAGAAGAGCGTTAGAGGTCGTTTATAGATACTTGCAGCTCGGTATGTTGACAAATCCCGAATGTAATCTTGCGTCGAACAGTTCTTTGATTGCAGGCGGGACAGTGTTTTCTCGTGATAAAGGGACTTTGCCAAATGATTTTGATACTTTCCGCAGAAAGGTGTCATCTGCCGACTGGGATGTTCTTATGTGCGTTGCAGGGACGGAGAGCAGCGACAGCAGAAGGGTTGTTTTACTGTACCTGAGAAACGAAAACTTATTCACGGTGAACTTCCCATCCGCAAATACCATGAGCGAAAACGAGAATGAAATACTGAAATGGCTGGCTCGTGAAGTGAGTCATGCGTGAAATCATAAATTGGGGATTATCTCGCCCCAAACACCCTGAATTGGCGCTCGAACTCTTGACAAATCGTCCTTTTTGATGTATAATAAATTCACCTATTAAGAGTGCGTGAGGGACAAGCCCGTTGACCGCACAGCAACCTGCCGAAAGGTAAGGTGCTAATGCTTGACCGATGGGTGGATATGCAGCTTAGCGCCCGTCGGTAACGATGGGCGCTTTTTCGACCTCTTTTTAGGAATTATTGATGATTCGGAGGACGGAAAAATGCTGTCAAACAAACTCAAAAAGGAAAGAAAAATCGTTTCTATCTGCGAGGAAAGCCGTGACTTCCATGTGGGTGACACCTTCAAAAAAGTTGTCTTTGCGGATGACGATGATGAACAGGTTAAAACAACAGCCGGCATCTCTTATTGCGGAAGGGTCAGCGGTGACGAAGCGCTATTCCGCACAGGCGACGGTCGTGTGTACTTCTCCATCTGCGATGGATGGGGCGAAAAAGACGGAATCCTTTATGGACTGGAGCAAGGTATTTTCTTTGATTTCGGACACCCCACGACGGAGGAAACTATTCTTTCCGAATGTGAAAAAGGACTTGGCTCATATAGCACTTGGGGCGGAGCGATGGCTTATCAATCAAGAAAAGGAACGCTCGACACAATCGCAAAGGTCATGAAAAAGAAACTCAAGTAAACCAGTCAGGTTTTGACTCGGTGAAAACTCAATAAGCTGCATGAAGCATCCGCCCCGGATCGTGTGCCGGAGGCGGCTTCTTTCATGTTCATTCCGATTTTACTCTTGCCGTCAGAAGTGGTATAATTCCGTGTAGGCATTGGCGACCATGAAAGGATGGTGCCAATGAAGGAAAGAAAACTCAGAGTCTATAACTCACGCAGGAAACACGGTGTTCCGTGTATTGAGCTGCAAGGCGCTTGGCTTGCAGAAATGGGGTTTCACCCCGGTGATTACATCACCGTTTCGGGAGAAGACAACACTCTAAAAATCAAACTCTCTCAGCGCTTCTCAGATGTGAAACCTGTTCAATCGTAGCATTTGTATCCCCCAAACAACCCAAACAGTTATAGGTCGCCATGCTGAAAAGTCGCTATTCTTATTCAGAGTAGCGGCTTTTTCCTTTATCAATCAATATCTCCATCCGGGAAGATCGTACTTTCTATCTGTCGGATGTCATCCATGAAAATCTCTTTCCCGTCCGTGAAGATCAGGAGACGTTCATAGTCTTCAATCCTCTTGACACAGCCCGTGTGTTCAATGTAGGCACCCCCGGCTTTTCGCTCATCGGGAAGAAAATAGGTGACGGTAATCTCCGGCTGTTCGTCGATATGCTCGGCAAGGTAGTTGAACCGCATATTGAGTAGCTCGGCATCCGTTTCACTTAGCTGCCGCCGTTCCTCTGTAAGACGCCCTGTTTCATTGATGGCGCTGTCATACCCGGTCAGGGCGGCGAAAGGTGCAAACTGTGCTGCCCGGTCGTAGACGCTCATGTGCTTTCGTGTCGTTGACTGCTTGTGCGGCAGATGAATCATATCACTGTACTTATCAGACATAACGGCGTCCCTTCCTATTTCTTGTGACCGCCGATCTGCTCGTTGCGTTCTCTGGCGGTTGCGCCTTCCGTATAGTTGATGCCACGCAGAATCGAGTTCTTGCCGTATTTTTTTCGGATGCTCAGAATGGCTTCCTGTCGGCTTCTCTCCTTATCGAGCGAAGCCTTTTCCTTTGCCCGTTCCCGTTCCTTCGCCTCATAGTCCTCAAAGAGAGAAAGCTGTACTGCGCCGGTATCTTCCTTGACTTCACTCTCCGAAACAAGATGGGCAACACAAATGTTGATTCTCCTGACCAAAAGGTTCTTATCGACAACACGGTCGAAAAGCTCCATGACAGCCTTTTCAATGAGTGACCCGGCAGAAGTCTGACGGTTCAGATTTTGTGTGCCGTGAGCGTGTTTCGGAACAGGTCTTCCATAATGGTCAGAGGTGACTTCCCCATGATACAGCTTTGCAATCTTTGAATCCCGCAGATTTTCTATATCATAGCCAATGGTCAAAACCACCTGATCGGTGACGAGTTTCTTTTCTACTAAGTCATAGACAAGGGAATCCGTCATTTCTCTTGCAACGATCTTTGCTTTTTCAAAGGTGTACGGTGAGGACAGGACTTGCCCAGAACTAAGACTGTTGCTTGCAGGCTTGTATGCTTTGACATCGGCAATCGTAACAGGCTCCCAACCCCACGCATGGTCGATCAGAAGCTCCGCATTGATACCGAACAGCTTGTAAAGGCGGTCTTCACCGTACTGTGTCAGGGACATCCGTGCCACATCGCCCATTGTAAACATTCCGTTGGCTTCCAGTTTAGAGGCGATCCCACCACCAACCCGCCAAAAAGAAGTGAGCGGTTTGTGATCCCAAAGAAGTTCCCGATAGGAGATTTCATCCAGTTCTGCAATGCGAACCCCGTCTTTGTCGGCGGGCATCTTCTTCGCCACAATATCCATAGCGATCTTGCAGAGGTACATATTTGTACCGATTCCTGCTGTCGCCGTGATACCCGTCGTTGCGAGAACATCCCGAATCATGGTCATGGCAAGCTCATGCGCCGTCATGTTGTAGGTCTTCAGGTAATTCGTGGCGTCGATGAACACCTCGTCGATAGAGTAGACATGGATGTCGTTCGGGGACACATACTTCAGGTATACCTCGTAGATGATCGTGCTGTATTCGATGTAGTACGCCATCCTCGGCGGCGCAACGATGTAATCAAGCTCCAATTCGGGGTGGTTTTGCAGCTCGGTGAAATCGCTGGATTTACCCGTAAAAGTGCGCCCCGGCGCATTGCGCCTGCGCTCGCTGTTGACCTCCTTGACCTTTTGGATGACCTCAAACAAGCGGGGACGCCCCGGAATCCCGAAGGATTTCAGGGACGGTGAAACGGCGAGGCAAATCGTCTTTTCCGTTCTGGTCAAATCCGCCACTACGAGATTTGTTGTAAGCGGATCAAGCCCCAGTTCGTTGCACTCGACGGAGGCATAATACGATTTCAGGTCTATGGCAATGTATTGCTTTTCCATGCATTCCGTCAAGCCTCCTTCCAAATGGGGGATGTAATTCAGATTTTGCTTAGAGCATTACGAACTTCCATTAAGGCAAAACCGAGAAGATTTTGCCCTTGCCATTTTGACAAATCTGTACGCCGTGGGTCAGTCATAGATAAACCAATACCCCATATCTTGTCATGAACAGCACATTCCGCAAGAACAGCGTCTTGCGTAGACAGCAAGCGACTATTTATTTCATCGTTTTGTTTGAATTTTTCAATAAGACCCTCATATACAATGATTTGCCGCAAGCCGTTCCAAAGGGTGTCGTTGTAATCTCGTACAGATCTCCCTAAAGCCTTGATTTCTCCAACATCGTCTGTTTGTCTAATCCTGTTTGCCGTGTCGGTATCGTGAAAGACAATCGCTTTGCGATACATCATATATTGTTCCATAGAAGTGAAAGAAATTCCGTTCCAGATAAAATCAGACAAATACCAATTACTAAGATACCCATTCACTTCGTTCGGGTTATGAAAACAAATCACTTCGTTTTGCATGATAATACTTCCTTCCGAATCAAATCAAATACAACAAGGTGTCACAGATTCAACCCGTCCACCCATTTGGAAAGCTCAGAAGCAGAGGCGGAGGACTTGAAGACTTTACCTTCCATCAGCTTTGCGCCCTTGCAGCTCGGTAGGAGTTTTTCATTCGTCTTGCCCATGCCGCTGCCGCCGGATGTCGCAAAGGGAATGATAGTCTTGCCGGACATATCGTAGCTCTCAAGGAATGTATTGATGATCGTCGGAGCGACATACCACCATACCGGGAACCCCACAAATACGGTGTCATAGTCGCTCATGTTGTCCCGCACATTACGGATCGCCGGACGGGATGCCGGGTCGTTCATTTCAAGAGTGCTGCGGGACTTTTTGTTCGTCCAGTCAAGATCGGCTTTTGTGTACGGTGTTTTCGGTTCGATGGCAAACACATCTGCGCCGATAGCTTCTGCCAGAGTTTCCGCCAGCTTTGCGGTCGTTCCACTTGCCGAAAAATATGCTACTAAAATTCTGCTCATAATAGTTCCTCCATATCTGAGTCCGTAAGCCGACTCTATGCTTTAATATTTTTGAAGAAATCGCTTCTTGGCTCGAACGGGATTCGGAGATGATAGCCGAGCCGGTTCAGCTCTTGAAGTTTTATCAGCATGAGATTGATCTCGGAATTCATCGCTTTGGCGATTTGAACGACATCATATCCGTTTCGGACATAATCAAGACAATCATCGGTGTCTATCAGTAGATGTGCGGCGAAGGCGTTTGCTTCATATTCGGTAGAGCTTTGCATTCGGAACAGCTCAAACTCTTTCATGCCTTCCCCTTTGGCAAGCTCTCTGTGGTAGGCGTCGTGACCCAGTTCGTGTCCGGCAACCATCTGCATGAGATATTCATCCATTCGGTCGTTCAGAAACATCGCACGGTGCTTCCAACGGTAGACATACATTCCGAGAAGGTCGTTGAAATAATCAACCTGAATCACCTCAACGCCCGATGCCTGTGCCAATTTTATTGTGTTTCTCGTTCCGTGCATTTGAACGAGGCTGTTGGCTTTTTTGTAGATTCCAACAGAGTCAATCATTTCATTCCCACCCCCTTGTTCAGGGCATACTACGCCCTGAGTAAAGTATAGCGAATCGTGTGTCCGTAAAATAGGACTTATTTCTTATACTTCTTTGGAGTGTACTTCTTATTATCGTCTTTGGCTTTCCAGTAAAGCTCCTGCATCGCCCGCATAACACCATCGAGATCATCTTCGGACAGCTCGCCACCGGCGTACAGCCCTCCGATTTCCTCTACAAGCTGCATAGCCTGCTTTTTACCACGGTATCCGTACTTCTCCTGAGCGGATTCGACGAACTCATCGTCCTCATTATGTAATTCTGACGGGTCAACACCGAGAATCTTTGCAAGCGTCGTGTACGTTGCTCGATTCTTCGGATAAGTCTTCCCACTTTCATAATTGGAAATGGTGTTCACATGGATTCCTGCTGCTTTTGCAAGCTCGCTTTGCTCCAAACCATTATCCAGTCTGAACTTGCGTAGCTTTTCACCGAACTTCATGCTGTTTGCTCCTTTCAACAAGCTCACTCACAAATAATTTGTGAATTTTTAGGATTACCCCTTGACAAACACAATTCAAGTGTGTATACTGAAAGCGTACTCCCAAGTAACTTGTGATTTCATTATAAGGCAAGTTGTGAGTGTTGTCAAGGGGTTCGAGAAAAATTTCAAAAATTCTCCGAAATTTTCCGATGACGGCTCACGCCATTCCGATGGAGGTGAAGACATGGAAGGACGAAGAAAAGTTTATGTATCGGTCAATGCCGATTTCAACCCGGAGGGACGGTGCCGTCCCAAAAGCATTACATTTGAAGATGGGCAGCTTTATGAAATCGACAAGGTGCTGCAAGCCTGTCGTGCAGCATCCACGAGAGTTGGAGGGACAGGCATCCGTTATACCATATCAATCTTTGGAAGACAGACTTTTCTGTTCAATGAAAAGAACGGAAGATGGTTTGTCGAGGCAAAGTGTTAGGAGGAAAAATTGAGGCATTTATCACGAATGGAAATTGAGTTGATCGGCGACCGGGTACTGAACGCCTATTATAAGCTGCCGACCGTCAACAAGGATCAGCTTTGTCGTATTGAGCCGGAGGTGTTGATTCAGGATGTTCTAAATCTGACGCTTGACTATTGCCACCTTTCCGTGGACGGCTCGGTATTAGGTGTGACCTCGTTCAAGCCCGTAGAGCTGAATGTGTTTGGGCTGGACGATGAGCAGCAATCGTATTACATGGACGGAAAGACGATCCTTGTGGAGAAAGACTTGCATGAAAACTCAACTCAGTGTGGGCGGTGTAATTTCACAATGGCGCACGAAGCAAGCCATCAGATTCTTAAAATGCTGTTCCCGGTGGACTATGGGATGAAACCGTCCCGTCCGGCGCTGCATTTCTACCGTCCGCACTCGGAAACCCGCAAGCCTATCTCCGACTGGGAGGAATGGCAAGCAAATACGTTGGCAGCGGCGATTCTCTTACCTGTGGATTTGGTCGGCAAAGCGTTATTTACATTTCAGTTGCCGACGAATATTAAGGTACTAAGCAAGAGATTCGATGAAAGAGTTTTTGCCCGGTTCGAGGATGCAGCCAATTTTCTCGGCGTGTCGAAAACAGCTTTTGCGATCCGGCTGAAGCAGTTCGGTATCTTAGAGAAAGACTATACGGATAGCCCGTATTCGGTAATTGACGTTTTCAACGATGAAAAGGAGAAGGTATAAATGACAAAAAAGAGTATCCGTGAGCAAGACCCCGAACGGTATGCAAAGGTGAAAGCTGAGCAGGAAGAACTCAAGCGCCAATGCTCAGCGCAGATGTCGCTTGCCCGAATGTGTCCTTACTGCGGACATAGAGTAATCATCCAGTACAGAGGGCAGCATAGCTATTTGCAGGAGAAATGCCCAAACTGCGGAGAAGAAGTTGTCTTCCCGCCGTTACTGTTCAGACGGGCGAACTAACCAGCCGAAAGAAAACCGTATACGCAACGAATCAGGAACGTGTCCCGGAGCCGCCTCGTGCGTTGACTTCCCATGTACCGCCTGATTCCATAGCTGCCGATATACGGATGAAGGATAGATAGTCCCCAACGAGCAACCCAAAAACTGAATATTTGAAACCAAGAATGTGCCCCGGAGCCGCTTGATGCGTTGACTTCCCATGTGCCGCTTGATTAAAGAGCTATTTCTATTGATATAGGGATAGCCTTGTCGAGTGGCATTTGTCAACGAATCAGGCGGTTTTTCTTTGTCAGAGAGCATCGAGCCTCCGAGTCAGGAGGAAGCGATGTATCTATATGTATGGCAGACTGCCATAGCCCGCTATCCGTGATCTCCGAATTTGATTTCGCTCACATCAAATCAAATTCAACTTCAAGGAGATCACGAACATGGAACAAAATAAAGCCATTTCATTGGATGAGCAGTTTAACGAGGACTGTGAGATCGTCAATCTTAAATATGAGTATCCCGGTTATACCGGCACCGAAAGCTACGGCATCATCACAGGGTTGACTGAACAGGAGCTTGCTGAGAAATACGAGGCGCTCGTGGAACAGTACAAGCCGTATATCCTTTTGCCGTTCGGAATGAAGAAAGAGCGGAGACGCTTCAAGAGGAACGAGGATAAGTATTATAAACGAAGCGTCAGAGGTCATATCTTCTCCTTTGACGATGAGTTCGAGGAACATCACCCGGAGCTTTGCGTTGTGGACGATGAAGGGCAAGAGGTTATACACGAAAAATTAGAAAGAGCGCTTGCATCCCTCACAAGAGAACAGGAAAGGCGGATACGCCTTTACTATTTCGAGGGCTTTGGTGGGGATGAAATAGCCAAGATGGAGAACGTCACGAATCAGGCGGTTTTCAAGTCAATCAACGGCGGACTGAAAAAAATTAAAAATTTTTTGGTCGGAGGGTTGGAAAATGGCCTCTCCCAGTCGGAACAAGTGAAGGGACTTTGTTCTGAGCCGGATAGGAACGCCTTCAAAAAAACAAATTAAG
This sequence comes from Ruminococcus sp. UBA7477, assembly GCA_002479715.1. GTDB lineage: Bacteria > Bacillota > Clostridia > Oscillospirales > Ruminococcaceae > UBA7477. The sequence continues at coordinate 29,625 of DLOT01000015.1, forward strand.
TGAGGTTTTACATCATGGAAAACACTATTAAAACTCAAAAGGTCAAGCGTGGAGAAATCTATCTGCATGACTTCGGTACGCATGAGGGGTCGATTCAAAACGGGGTTCGTCCTGTGTTGGTCGTTCAGTGCGATCAGGGCAACGAAGCCAGTACCACGACGGTCGTTGCGGCGATGACATCGGTTATCAAGAAGCGGTATCTTCCCTCGCATATCATCTTGGGCGATAACTTCGGGCTGAAAGAGCCGTCGATGGTAATGCTTGAACAGCTCCAGACAGTCAATCAGGCGAACCTTATCAAGAAGATCGGCGTCATCGACAGTGAGTTTATGCTCCGAAAAATCAATATTGGTTTGAAAAAGGCAATGGGCTTGTGGGTAGACAGACCTATGCGACCGAAAGGCGATGTGCGCTGCCTGTGCAGCTCGTGCCTTGCGGATTATCTATCCAATCCCGACTTCATCGTCAAACGCCTTGACCCATTTGTCAAGACAAAACAGCGGTGCGACAAATGCCCGTCCGACGGTTATGACTATATCATTGTTGAGCGGACGGACAAGCAGAAAGCTGAGGCACACGATGACCGAGAATAACAAAATAGAAATCCCGATTTGGGAAAAGACAACGCTTTCTATCGCTGAGGCATCCGCCTATTCAGGCATCGGACAGACAAAGATTCGGAGAATGGCGAGCCGTGAGGACTGTCCGTTTGTCCTATGGGTCGGTCACAAGTGCCTGATAAAAAGAAAACCTTTTGAGGAATATCTGGAAGGACTGTTCTCCGTGTAGAAAGTGAGCGGGTTGTCAAGGATGCGATTGAAAAAATCGCATCTTTGGCAAATCCGATGCTTTTGACTAAAATGGGAACAAATCAAACGCCGTGAGGCAAAAGGAGAGATAAACGATGGCAACAGCGAAAAGACGAGATAACGAAAGAGTGATATTGAAAAAGGGCGAAGTCCAAAGGGACAACGGCACCTATCACTACTGCTGGACGGACAGAGGTGGGAAGCGGCACTTCGTTTACGCCAAGACATTGGACGAACTGCGAGAGAAAGAAAAGCAGATCGCACGGGACAAGATGGACGGGATCAAGTCCGAGGCTCGCTACACCACGGTGAACGAACTCTTTGATCTCTGGAAAACGCTGAAACGAGGGATAAAAGACAATACCTTCGAGGGCTACAAATACAGTTGGGAGAGCTACGTCCGACATTCCTTCTTCGGCAGTATGCGTGTGAGCGAGTTAAAGAAGTCGGATGTCAAGCGCTTCTACAATCACCTTGTAGATGAGAGACACTTGAAGCCGGGAACTATTGACGGGATTCATAATGTCATCCATCAGGTGCTTGAAATGGCGGTTGACGACAGCTACCTCAGAGGAAATCCCTCGGCAAATGTTCTCAAAGAGCTGAAGAAGTCCCACGCCTTTCAGACGGAGAAACGGCGGGGGCTTACAAAAGCCGAGCAAGATCTGTTCTTAGATTTCCTCAGACGAAACCCGGTCTATTCTCACTGGTATCCGATATTTGCAGTGATGATCGGGACGGGTCTTCGTGCGGGAGAGGTGACTGGACTACGCTGGGCGGATGTTGACCTCGAAGCCGGCATCATAGAAGTAAATCATACACTGGTTTACTACTCCCATCGGGACAGAAAGGAAAACGAAAAGAAGGGCAGCTATTTCAATGTAAATACGCCGAAAACCCCGACGAGTAACCGGGAAGTACCGATGCTTGATTTTGTTCGAGAAGCGTTCATTATGGAAAAGGACGCTCAGGACACATTGGGAGTCCGATGCGAAGTTACGATTGACGGGTATTCCGATTTTATATTCTTGAATCGAAACGGGATGCCGTACAACTTCGGGAACCTCAACACAGCGATCCGACGAATCATTCGTGACTGTAACGACGAGGAACTACTGAAAAACGAGGAAACGACGGTACTGCTGCCGCACTTCAGTTGCCATTCGCTCCGGCACACCTTTACAAATAGAATGTGCGAAGCCGGGGTCAATGTGAAGGTGATTCAGGACACGCTCGGTCACAAAGACATCGCAACAACGCTGAACATCTACGCCGACGTGACACGAGAAGTCAAGAAAGATGCTTTCAACGGACTGGATACCTACTTTACCGGCGCTCAGGCATAACCAGATAAACTAAAAGAGGAACTGCGATGAACAGTTCCTCTTTTAGTTGTCGGTTTTCTTTTTTTCGGAAGATGGTGGAACAGCGTGTGCCGTCAACATATTCAGGGCATCTTCCTTTGCCCGTTCATCTGCGTTTCGAGAAGCGATCAAGAGGCGCAGCTCGTAATCTGATAAAGTAGAGTCTTCAATGTCCTTTCTGCCAAGCAGGAAATCAACTGTGACGCCGAAGATGTCAGCCATTTGAATGAGGGTTTCAATAGAGGGCTGTCGAGCGCCGGATTCATATCTTGAATAAACCACAGATGACACGCCTAAAGCGGTAGCGACTTCCGATTGCGTTAGATTTTTTCGGATACGGATTTCCTTGATGTTTATCGACAGCACCCCCTTTCTTCTTTCACATATTATTTTACTACCAATTCGGCAAACAATGTGTTACCGTTTCGGTAAGGGGCGGCTTGACCGCTTACCGTTTTGGTAGTATAATACAGAGTATCATTTATTATCCCCCCAACCTATAATAATTCACCGATCACAACAGTATGGTTTTTGTTTGTAAATGCTTACTTCTTTGTACTCGGTCCGAACAATATAAAAAACGGGATACAGTTTTTCTGTATCCCGAAAATGGTCGGAGTGGCGGGATTTGAACCCACGGCCTCTACCACCCCAAGGTAGCGCGCTACCGAACTGCGCCACACCCCGACAGTTAAAGCCGAAACTTTGTTCAGCTTTAAAAGTATATCACATTGGAAGCAAAATGTCAAGACCTAAGACACATTATTTTGACAAATAAATTTTGGATCCGTATCCGCCGAGGGAAATTCCTTGTGAGAGGTCAGCAGTTTCGCCGGTGAACGCGTCAATATATTCTCCGCCGCGGTTTACATTGAAGGTGAACTCTCCCCCGTCCGCATTTATCATTATCACTGCCGACTTGCCCTCAAACGAACGTTCAAAAGCATACTGGCGGTTGGTCAGGACAAGCTGGGTGTAATCTCCACCGCAGNNTTTCGCAGTGGATTTTTGCCAGCATTGAAATGTGCTTGGTAAGATCCGTTTCCGGCAGCTTTTCATAGGGCGGACGAAGCGATGCGTCGCCATGACATTTTTCGCCCTCAGCACCGAATTCGCTCATATAATAGACCGACGGGATCCCGGGCATTGTGAAGAGCAGTGTATAAACAAGCGGAAGATGCGATTTATTGGTCAGGATCGACGCGATCCTGGTAACGTCGTGATTGTCAACAAAACAGTAAAGGTGCTTTCCGCGGTAAAGGCACCAGTTTTCCTTGCCGAACTGACGAGCGATCGAGTGTGCTATCTCAAACATATTCATAGAGTTAAATGCCGAATAAATACCCTTGTAGCACTCATAGTTTGTTACACTGTCAAGCATTTCGGGATTCATCCAGCGGTTGTAGTCGCCGTGCAGAGTTTCTCCCATCAGCCAGAAATCCTCGCGGAGCCATTTGCAGTGACCGCGCAGCTCCTTGAGAAACTGCAAGTCAAGGCAGTAGGCAACGTCAAGACGCAGGCCGTCAATGCCGAATTCGTTTACCCAGCCGCTTATGCACTGCTTTATATGCTCTTTGACTTCCCCGTTTTGCAGATTCAGCTTTACAAGCTCATAGTGACCTTCCCAGCCCTCATAGTAGAAGCCGTCGTTGTAGCAGGTGTTGCCGTCGCGTATATGGAACCAGTCCTTATAGCGCGAGTCGAAGCGGTTCTCGCGAACGTCCTTAAAGGCCCAGAAGTTTCTGCCGACATGATTGAAAACGCCGTCGAGGATAACTTTTATCCCCGCATCGTGAAGCGCATCGCATACGGCCTTGAAATCTTCGTTTGTGCCGAGTCGGCGGTCTATTTTTGTATAGTCTGCGGTGTCATAGCCGTGTGCGTCTGATTCAAAAACAGGGCCGAAGTAGACGGCAGTGAAGCCCATTGCTTTTATGTCGGGGATCTGGCTTATGACCTTCCTGATCGCATGAGTCGGCTCACAGGCAAAATCATTTGCTGCCTCGCAGCCGCAATAACCCAGAGGGTAGATGTGATAAACAGTTGCTTTTTCGTACCAGTACATTTTTATAACAGTCCTTTGATTGATTTTCTTTTCCATGGGGTATAAAGCGCGCAAAAAACGACCGCTTTGTCCGTATCAGCGAAAGAATGCAAATACGGGAGATCATTTTGCAGCCTGTAAAATAATGCGGAATAAATTCAGCAAATATGCAACGCTCAGTTTTTCAGCGACTGCATAGGAGCCGGGATCTGTCCTCCGCGCGAAATAAACTTATCCGGCTTAGGCGTTTTGAGGGGCATAACAGGGCCGCAGCCGAAAAGACCGCCCCAATCAAGCTCCTCGCCGACCGTTTTTCCTATAGCCGGAATGATCCTGACCGCCGTAGTTTTTGAGTTGACCATTCCGATAGCGGCCTCGTCGGCGATGATCGCGGCGATCGTTTCTGCCGTGGTGTCGCCCGGAACGCAGATCATATCAAGACCGACCGAGCAAACCGCCGTCATAGCCTCGAGCTTTTCGATGCACAATGTGCCGCTTTTTGCGGCGTCTATCATACCCGCGTCCTCGGAAACGGGGATAAACGCGCCCGAAAGTCCGCCGATCTTAGAGCAGGCCATAACGCCGCCCTTCTTAACAGCATCATTTAAAAGCGCCAGAGCGGCAGTCGTGCCGTGAGTTCCGCATTGCTCAAGACCGATCTCCTCAAGAATATGAGCAACACTGTCGCCAACCGCAGGTGTGGGGGCAAGCGAGAGATCGACAATACCGAACGGAACGTTCAGACGCTTTGAGGCGAGCTGTCCGACCAGCTGTCCGACACGCGTTATTTTGTATGCGGTTTTTTTGATTATGTCCGCGATCTCGGTTATGTTCGCATCGGGATATTTCGACAGAGCCGCTCTGACAACGCCGGGGCCTGAAACGCCGACATTTATCATGCAGTCCGGTTCACCGACACCGTGGAAGGCGCCTGCCATGAAGGGGTTGTCCTCGACCGCATTGCAGAATACAACAAGCTTTGCTGCGCCGAAGCAGGCTTTATCGACCGTTGCCTCAGCGGCTTCGCGGACTATCCTGCCCATGACCGCGCAGGCGTCGAGATTGATGCCTGTTTTTGTTGAACCGACATTGACCGATGAGCAGACCCTTTCGGTGCAGGCCAGCGCTTCGGGTATTGAATTTATCAGATCAAGGTCGCCTGCCGAAAAGCCTTTTTGCACTAGTGCCGAGTATCCGCCGATAAGATTGACGCCGACAGCCTTTGCCGCTTCGTCCATTGCCTTTGCAAACGGAACAGGCGAGCATTTGCAGGCGGCAGAAACTATAGCTATGGGTGTTACCGAGATACGCTTGTTTATTATGGGAATGCCAAGCTCCTTCTCGATGCCTTCGCCGACCGCAACAAGGTTCTTTGCCTTTTCGGTTATTTTGTCGTAGACCTTTCTGCAGGCAACGTTTATATCGCTGTCTATGCAGTCAAGCAGGGATATGCCCATGGTTATCGTGCGGATGTCAAGGCATTCGTCATCTATCATACGGATGGTTTCAAGAACGTCGTAAGTATTTATCAATGCTATCGCTCCTTATTATATATGATGCATACAGTTGAAGATGTCCTCATGCATTGTATGGATCTTCAAGCCCTGAGAATCGCCGAGAGCTGCCATATCGTCGCTCAGCTGTGCGAAGGTCGTGTTGATCTTGGATATATCGACAAGCATTATCATACAGAACAGATCCTGCAAGATCGACTGAGTTACCTCGATCACATTAACGTTGTAGTCGGCGCATTTTGTCGATACCTTGGCAAGTATTCCGACCGTATCCTTTCCTACTACCGTAATAATTGCGCGCATAAAAATCTTCCTTTCGGTTTATTGAATAATACTTATATATTATAACACACAACAGCGGTTTTGGCTAGTACTTTTTGCAATGATTTTTGCCGCAGTGAAACGACATGCGATTTTTTTGATATTGGAATGTTTTTTCTTTAGGGGGCGGTTTTTTGTAAAGAATGCTGAAAACACCCCCGTGAATGGTTTAATTTATTATCTATTTATAGTCTTGAAATGGATTTGAAAGATATGATATAATAATGTAAACCGAGTTTAACAAGAAGGCCGGAGATTTCGGCGAAGCATCGGTTATATTTTAGGAGGAAAGAAATATGAAAAAGTTGATTGCAATTCTGGCTGCCCTCACTATCGGCTGCACAATGCTTGCGGCTTGCGGCGAAGAAGACAGCAGCTCCAAGGCAGACAGCAGTTCAAATGTATCTGCGGCAGACAGCTCTGACGTAGACAGCAGTAAGAAAGACGATTCCAAGGCTGACAGCAGTGAGGCAGACAGCAGCAGCGAAGCAGACAGCAGCTCTGAGGCTGACAGCAGCGATGTAGACAGCTCTGAAGTTGACAGCTCTGACGTAGACAGCAGCGAGCCTGACCAGCCTTCCGGTGAAGGTCGTCTTAATGCTTTGATGGACGAGATCGAGGCGAGCGGAAGCTTCACGATCGATATGTCTGTTGAGCAGGAAGGTATGACTATGTCCGTTTATGTAACTACCGACGGTAAGTCTACATATATGGATATGGACATGATGGGCATGAAGATAAGCGCTCTCGAGAAGGATGGCGTAAGCTACATTCTCGATAACGCAGGAAAGAGATACTACAAGGACGCAACAGGCGAAACAACCGCAAGCACAGAAGGCATGGTTGACGAGCTTGTAGGTGCTGAGTTCACTCTTACAGGAACAAGCAAGGTTACGATCGAAGGCGTTGAGTATGACTGCGAAAGCTACAAGAGCGTAAACGTTGACGGCGAAGAGAACACTGTAGACTATGTTTTCGATGCTGACGGAAAGGTTGCTTTCATCGGTCAGCAGGAGGAATATATGCCTGTTACTCTGCTTGCCGGCGCTGATACATCCAAGCTTTCTATCGATGGTTACACAGAGATGACCGATGAGGAATACATGGCTTGGTACTCTGAGCTTCTCGGTGTCCAGGGCTAATCAGACCCGTTAATACAAGACTATAATGAAATCCGTGTTTGCAGATGATGCAGGCACGGATTTTTTTGTCTATAATCAGTAAAAGACACGGAAAATCGACCCTTATGCGAAAGGCTGAATGAATTTGTCGAAAAGTTCTTTCGGAATAATATGGAAATTTCTAACATAATATGCTACAATATATGCAGACAGAAAAGAATTATCAAGAACAAAGAAAAAATAAACGGAGGAACATCAAAATGAACACAGCTTTTGCAAACAAAAAAGAAAAACAGATCGGCGCGGTGGTAGAGCTTGAAATAACCCGCATCATGCCGAACAAAAACCAGCCCCGGCGGGAATTTAACCGTGATGAGCTTTGCTCTTTGGCAAAAAGCATTGCGCAGGACGGGATCTTGCAGCCGCTCACCGTTCGCAGGCGAGGACTTGACTATGAGCTTATATCCGGTGAGCGCAGACTGCGGGCTGCCAAGCTGGCTGGATTTTCAGCCGTTCCCTGCATTGTGATGGAGGTTGGCGGAGAGGCTTCGGCGTTTTTGGCGATCGTGGAAAATCTTCAGCGGCAGGATCTGAGTTATTTTGAAGAAGCGTCTGCTATTGCATCTCTGATAAAGGAATACGGCTGCACGCAGGACAAGATAGCACTCAGGCTGGGAATATCACAGTCTACGGTCGCAAACAAGCTGAGGCTGCTTAAACTGTCTGACCGCTGCCGCGATGAGATCATGCGGCAGGGACTGACCGAGCGGCACGCCCGCGCGCTTTTGAAGCTGGATAACGATGAGCAGCGTTTGTTTATGCTGCAAAAGATCGAGGCAGGCGGGCTGAATGTCGAAAAGACCGAGCAGGTCATCGCCGGATATAACGAAAAGAAAAAGCGCGAGGAGAGCGTTCGGCGGCGTTCGGCTGTTCTGAAGGACGTCAAGCTTTTTATGAACACGGTCAATCGCGCGCTTGAGGTCATGAAGCTTGCCGGAGTCGAGTGCGCGGCACGGGAGACCCGTGGCGACGGATTTATCGAATACACCGTCCGCATTTCACAGCCTCACAGCGCGAATGTGTAAAAATACCGCCCGCAGACATTATTCTGACGGGCGGCAGTATTGTTTATAAACTTTTATCAGTCATCATCATCGAGGTCGTCATCTTCGTGTTCAAAATCCATATCGTCATCGTAGCCAAACAAGGCTCCAAGCTCGGCTTCGGTCATCTCGGTATAGTCGGAGGGCAGGCTGAAGTCATAATTTGCCTTATTGCTCAGCAGCATCGGTATGGTTTCTCCGTCCGAGATGATATAGCAAACGCTTCCGTTTTCGTCAAACAGAACCTCGTTGAAGTCGTCGGGGTCATCTGCGTCGGCATACTTTTCGGATTCGTATGTTACACCGTCAATGGTTTTTGTTCCCGAGGAAACATACTTGAAGTCGTTAACATCTTCGGTGATATCGTCTATCAGCTCTGAAATCTCTTCACTGCTGGGGGCGAAGGAGGAGGTGCTGTCGGCATAGTATTTTTTATTAGCCGAATCCAGTATGTAGGAGCCCTCATTGTTTTTGAGCATCTCTAATGCCTGACCGGCTGCGTCGATCTGCATATAGATAGAGTTGCCGTCGGTAACTATATAATAGGAAGAGTTTGCCGACTCGCTGACTCTTATTGTCATGCAGCGGCTGCTTTTTATATTTTGCAGCATTTTGACAAACTTTCCGCCTTCGGCGTCGGGCTTGGATGAGTCCGGTACAGAGGAATCAGGAGCCGACGTTTCCGGAGCTGGCGGAACAGGTTTGGGGTCGTCTGTTACAACAACATCCGGTGTGCTGCTGTCTGCTTCAGAACTGCTGTCTGTGTTGCTGCTGCTGTTTGCTTCAGAGTTGCTGTCGCTTTGAGAACTGCTGTCAACAACAGACGAGCTTTCTTCTTTTGAGCTGCTTCCCGATGAGGAGCTTTCTTCTTCACATCCCACAAGCATACCGCATGCGAGAACAGCTGCCGCTATAATAGCAAGGATTTTTTTCATTTTCATTACCTCCGATAGTTTTTTGACAAAAAACAGCAAGCGGTTACGCTCCGTTTATATACTTTGTCACTATATGAACGGCTGAGAAGCGCAAAAGGTTGCATGCAACAGGTTGCACGCAAAAAATTGCAAGGATACAAACTTTTTATTGCCGCTTGCGTAAACAACATTTACCTAAATTAATTATAGCATATTGCAAAGTACTTTTCAATGAACCGATCCGACAAATCTTTATGCCCGAATCTGTTGATCTTTCACAAATCACAAAGGCTTTTTCTTTATTCTCCCCTTATCGCGAGGATATTTTTCGGGAGTCGGCGATGTTTTTCTGATTACGATAAGGGTTCTGCCGTCTCCGCAGGGGAGCTTATATACCTTGCAGGAAAGGAGCGTTCCGCCAAGGGTATTGATCGCACGCTTTGATTCTGCAAGCTCTTCTTCGCCGCCTGAGCCTTTGAGAGCGGCAAAAACTCCGCCGACTTTTACAAACGGCATACAGTATTCGCACAGCTCGGAAAGCTTAGCGACAGCTCTTGCGGTCACAACATCGAATTTCTCGCGGTAATATGCGTTTCGCCCCAGCTCCTCGGCTCTGCCGTGGATGCATTCCGCACCCAGCCCCAGCTTGTCAGAAAGCTCTTTAAGAAAGCCTATTCGCTTATTAAGACTGTCAAGAAGGGTTATGTCTATGTCAGGACGCATTATTTTCAAAGGGCAACTCGGGAAGCCTGCACCCGTGCCGACATCTAATAGCTTTGAGCCTTGCGGCAGTCCGCAGCCGTCCTCCATATAAAACGGCAGAACGCTGTCGAGAAAGTGCTTTTGTTCAATATCTGTCGGCGAGGTCAGCGCTGTCAGATTGATTTTTTGGTTCCAATCAACCAAAAGCTGTGCGTAGCCGTCGAGATTTTCTAATTGACGGGCTGTCAAGCTTATTCCGCATCCGCCGAAAAGAGCGGAGATCCTTTGTTTGTCAATCATTTGAAGAGTCCTTTCCGCGCCTGAATTGTTCCAGCCAGACCAGTAAAACGCCCACATCCGCAGGGTTTACCCCCGATATCCTGCCTGCCTGCCCAACTGACAGCGGTTTGATTTTGTTCAGCTTTTCGATAGCTTCCAGCCGCAGCCCTCTTATATTCGAGTAGTCTATGTCGGGTGGGAGCATTTTGCTCTCGAGCTTTCGCATAGCGGTGACCTGTTCTTGCTGGATCGCAATATAGCCCTCGTATTTGATTTGCAGTTCAACCTGTTCGCGGACTGCATCGGGCAGTTTGGGACGGCCGGGGTCGAAGGGTTTTGTGCCGTCGTATGTCACCTGCGGTCGTTTTATTAGCTGAGATAGCTTGATCCCCGTAGTTATTTCCTCTGTTCCGACTGATCGCAGATACTCGTTCAGCGCTCTGCCGGGTGCAATGTTGGTCTTTTTGACCCGCTTTATTTCTTCCTCGATAAGGCGCCTTTTCTCGCAGAATTTATCATATGTTCCACGTGGAACAAGCCCGATCTCGTAGCCGATCGGGGTCAGACGCAGATCTGCATTATCCTGCCGCAAAAGCAGTCTGTACTCGCTTCTGGATGTAAGCATCCTGTAGGGGTCGGAGCAGCCTTTTGTAGTCAGATCATCGATCAGCGTTCCGATGTATGATGTCGCTCGGTCAAGGACAAGCTGCTGTTTGCCCATGATCTTAAGCGCTGCGTTTATACCTGCGATAAGACCCTGAGCCGCGGCCTCCTCATAGCCGCTTGTACCGTTGAACTGGCCCGCGCCGTAAAGTCCGTCCACCGCCTTAAATTCCAAGGTCGGGGAAAGTTCAAGAGGATCGCAGCAATCATATTCGATAGCGTATGCGTTTCTCATTATCTCAACATTTTCCAACCCCTCGATCGTTCGCAGGAATTTGAGCTGAACTTCGGCAGGCAAAGAGGATGACATACCTTGCAGATAGTATTCATCGGTATCAAGCCCCATAGGCTCGATAAACAGCTGATGACGCTCGCGATCGCGGAAGCGCATGATCTTGTCTTCAATCGAAGGACAGTAGCGCGGTCCGATAGCATGGATACGGCCTGAATATATAGGCGATTTATCGATATTATCGAGAATGACCTTGTGTGTCTGAGCATTAGTATAGCCAACGTAACAGCAGACCTTGTTTTTTCCGGCACTGCTTTCTGTAAAGGAAAACGGCACTATTTTTTCATCGCCGTACTGTTTTTCAAGCTTGTCAAAATTAATAGATCGCTTATGGACCCTGGCGGGTGTTCCGGTTTTAAAGCGGCGAATGGTCAGCCCGGCTGCTTGAAGCGATTTTGTCAGCTCAGTTGCAGGTAAAACGTGATCGGGACCGCTCGGGTATGACACCTCACCGACGTGGACGACGCCGTTCAGGTATGTTCCGGTCGCGATTATCACAGCTTTCACATTGTAGCGGACGCCCAGCTTGGTTACCACCGCGGAAACTTTTCCGCAGTCAAACTCGACAGCCGTGATCTCTGCTTGCTTTACAAACAGGTCATTCTGCAATTCCACTGCCTTTTTCATATATTCATGGTACTTCGCCCGGTCAGACTGAACCCGCAGACTGTGAACAGCAGGCCCTCTGCCTAGGTTGAGCATACGGCTTTGAAGAAAGGTAGCGTCGGCGGCCTTGCCCATTTCGCCCCCCAGAGCGTCAATTTCGCGGACCAGATGTCCTTTTGCCGTTCCGCCAATGGACGGATTGCAGGGCATATTGGCGATACAGTCGAGCGAGATCGTAAACAGCGCGGTTTTAACGCCCAGTCGGGCTGCCGCCAGAGCTGCCTCACAGCCTGCGTGCCCTGCGCCTATCACTGCAATATCGAAGTTATCGGTTGTATCCATAATATCATTCCTCATAAATGTTCCACGTGGAACATTGCTATTTTCCGACGCAGAAGCGTTCAAACACCTTGTTGACGACAGCTTCGGTCGCTTTTTCTCCCGTCAGCTCGAGCAGGCTGTCCGCCGCCTTGTCTATCAGGATCGTAACTGCGTCAAGCGTTTCTCCCGATCTCAACGCTTGTATAGACTGATCTATACATTCCGCCGCGCTGTCACAGCATAGCTTTTGCCTTTCGTTTGTAAACATGGCAGAGTTGCTGTCGAAACGGTTCAGCTTGAAAATGTCTGCAAGGATATCGCCCAGCCCTTCTAATCCCGAGCCTGATTTTGCGCAGATCCTCAAAACGTATCTAAAGCTGTCAAAGTTGTTTTCCGTCNNNTTTTGCAGTCGAGCATTGCCAGCAGCTCCTTGTCGTCGCTGCTTAGCGGCGATGATCCGTCAAAAACCGCAAGAGATATGTCACATTCGGCGAGCTTTCGCTTGGCAAGCTCAATGCCAATGCCCTCAACCTCGTCGCCGCCCTTCCTGAGACCGGCAGTATCGCTGAGCCGCAGGATTATTCCGCCGATGCTTGCGCTTTCCTCAACAATATCCCGGGTCGTTCCCGCAATATCGGTGACGATCGAGCGGTTGTAACCCAAAAGGCTGTTCATCAGTGTCGATTTTCCAACATTTGGTCTGCCGACAATTACCGTATCCGCCCCGTTCCGCAGGATCCTGCCGCTGTCATAGTCGGCAGTAACGCTGCCCAGCGCCTCCTGCACTTCTATGAGCGAGGCCGCCAAGTGGTCGTTCTCTACTGACGGAAGATCCTCCTCGGGATAGTCATTCCATGCTGCCAGATCGGATAGGATCGCTACAAGCCTGTCTGAAACAGCCTTTATCTGTTTAAAAAGCCTTCCCTCACGGACCGAATTGGCGCTGCGCAGTGCCTGCTCGCCGTTTGCAGAGATCAATTCCATAACAGATTCAGCCTGTGTCAGCGATATCTTGCCGTTTAAGAAGGCACGTTTTGTAAATTCGCCTGCCTGTGCCGGAACTGCGCCTGACGCTATGCAGGCTCGAAGCACCCGTCTTGTTATATAAATACCGCCATGGCAGGAGATCTCAGCGACATTTTCGCCTGTATAGCTTTTCGGGGCACGAAAAACCGTTAAAACGCCGTCGTCAAGCATTTCCCCGTCGTTGAAGATCCTGCCGTAAGCGCAGGTATTGCCCGCCATTTCGCTCACAGGCTTTCCGCTTGCGGGAACAAACAGCTTTCCGGCAATATCTATTGCGTTCTCGCCGCTGATCCTTATAACGCTTATCCCTCCGACGGCCTGCGGAGTTGAGATCGCGCAAATCGTACTCAAAATTATCACTTCCCAAAACCGTTAAAACGTCCGCGGCGCAAACCTCGGACGCTCACAAATATATTTATCAAAATGTGCGGCTATTTTTTTACGGCACAGAACAATGCCCGTTCACAGCTTTCGTCGGCGGTTTTTTCTGTCAGTCCGTCAAACACGCCTATGACCTCAAAGCCGGCACTTTTCAGCCGGTTTTTGACATCCTCGATAGGGTAGGCCCTTTCAACAAAATTCTCGCTGTACCGGCTGTAAGCTCCGCCGCTCCTTTTTTCAAAAAAGTCCAGCTGTATTTCAACGCTTTCGTCCTTTTGTTCGTAAAAATTCTGCCAGCAGCAAAAAACCTTGTCGGTTTCAAATACAAAGCAGTTGTCGGCTAAGATCTTGCGATGTTTTTTTATGGTATTCATATCGAAGATCAGCAGTCCGCCGCTTTCCAGGAAGCTTGCAGATCTGTCAAAGACCTTACCGACTTGAGCAAAATTGGTTAAATGATTTAAGCAATCGAGCGAGGATACGATCAAATCAACGCATCCGCCAAGATCGAGCTTAGTAATATCCTGCCTTACAAACTGGATTTTCTTCCCTTCCGTTTTGGAAAAGGCGACCGAAAGCATATCGACCGAGATGTCAACGCCTATTACCTCGGCGCCCAGATCCGCAAGTGCAGAGGTCAGACCGCCGGTGCCGCAGCCCAAATCGGCAGCAAGCCCGAATTTGCCGTATTTACGGGCAAGCTGTGCATATCGCTGCGCTATCGCGCTGTAATCAACGTTTTCGGTAAGCTCATCGTAAAATCTGGCAAATGCCGAATAATCACTGCTCATCTTTCTGATTAAGTCTGTCAAACACTATTCCGTATCCGCCCGCACCGTCGTAGGAAAGTGAGCGGTTTACGCGGCTGATGGTTGCTGTTGAGGCGCCTGTGGCCTGAACTATATCGTTATACACATATTTTTCTGTGAGCATCTTAGCAACCTGATACCTTTGCGAAAGTGCCTTTAACTCGGGAACGGTGCAGAGGTCTTTGAAAAAAAGTCTGCATTCTTCGAGGTTTTCAAGACACAGGATCGCCTTATAGAGGTCGTCGAGGTTGTTGATTTCAAGTTTCTCTCTCATATGTTTTATCTCCGTTCCGCCGCTTTAACACGGCAAATTGTGATTCAGACATTCATAATATCATTTTAACATATTGCTTCATGAAAGTAAAGCGGTTTTTCGCATTTTTTGCAAAACTTTCGATTTATACGCATATGAAAAGCGCTCTTGCGGGTCGGAGCAAAAGCGCTATTTCATTCTATTCACTGTAAATTGTCTCGATCATATACTCTGTTGTCTTTTCAAAGTCTATTCCGAGGACCTGCGCTCCGCCAATGGTCATATCCGTGAACATTCCGTCGGCGGGTATTCTTTGCTGAACTATATCATAGCCGAGATATGTCGGCGCATCTACGATAAGACCAAGCATTTCACCCTTTGTAAGGTCGGTCGTGAGCAAGGGAAGGAGTGTATCAAGGCAGTCGTTAAGCTCAAGCATACTAAGACCCTTGGCACGCTTCAATATCTGTTCCAGAACTCTGCGCTGACGTTCGGTTCGTTCAAAATCGGCGTTGCCGACATAACGAAGTCTTGCATAGGCAAGCGCCTGTTTGCCGTTTAAGATATAGGTTCCGCCGTGGCCGAGGAAATCGGTTGTGGGATCAACGCCCTCAAGCTTGTTAAGCTCCCTGAGTGCGCCCTCCATGCCTTTAGCTTCCGCGTCGCTGACGGTTATCTCGACGCCGCCCACCGAGTCGATGACTTCTTCAAACGAGAAGAAGTTGACCCGGACAAACTTATCTATTCTCACTTTAAAGTGGCTCTCGATGGTCTGTATCAGCAGATCAGCGCCGCCCCATGCATATGCGGAGTTTATTCTGCCGTTTGATTTGCCCGGGATCGAGATCCAGATATCTCTCATGATCGAGGTGAGTACGATAGTCTTTGTTTTCTTGTTGAGGGAGACCAGTATCATCGAGTCGCTCCTGCCGCGCTCAGTAGTGTTTCTGGCGTCGGTTCCGATAAGCAGGATATTATATACGTCATCTGAAAACTTGATAGGAGTGCTGTTATTTATGATATTGTCTATCTGGCTGTTGAGTGCATCGATCTCGCTTGACGGAGAATTCGGCAGGGTCGGGTCAAGATCCGATTCTTCGTCTATCGAATTATAGATCGAGTTGTCATAATCCCTGTCAACCGAATGGATCATATCCAGCTTGGTCATAATAAAAACGAAAGCAATTGTGCCGAGGATAACAAGAATAATGAGAAGTATAAGCAGGACCGCTATGATTTTTTTCTTCAGCGACCAGCGCTTGATCTCCTCTTTGGCGCCGCCTTTTTTTGAACCCTTATTATTGTTGTTGCCCGATTTCGGCGAGTGGGAAGGTTTCTTGGCATTATGAGCAGCCCTTTGGGTTCTTCCTTCGTTTGGTCTGCTCATGTCGGAATAGGAAGCGGATCTCGACGGCCTTTTGTAAGTGTCCGGCCGGTTCTGCGGCTGCGGGGCTTTTTTGACGTTCTGACTTGATCCTGTCCTTTCGCCCGCGTGGGTCTGCTGTCTGCCCGTTGGCGCTGTCCGGCGCTGAGGGATGCCGGATGATG
>DLOT01000056.1:0-5010 GCA_002479715.1 Ruminococcus sp. UBA7477
GAACGGCAGCGGCAAGACCACTCTTGCGAAGATCATTGCGGGGGTCGAAAATGCCGACTGCGGACAGGTCATCCTTGACGGAGAGGACATCTCCTCACTCGACATCACACAGCGCGCGCAGAAAGGCATAGGCTTTGCTTTTCAGCAGCCCGTCCGCTTCAAGGGGATAACCGTCAAGGATCTGCTTTTGCTTGCGGCAGGCGGCTTTGCAGAGGATAAGCTGTTGGAGAACACCCTTTACAAGGTAGGGCTTCAGCCTGAGAAATATCTCCACCGCGATGTAGATTCACATCTTTCTGGCGGCGAGATAAAACGTGTCGAGATTGCAACGGTCTTGCTGCGCAGCCCCAAATTCATGCTTTTTGACGAACCTGAGGCAGGTATTGATATATGGAGCTTCAACAACCTTATCGACGCCTTTTCAGAGCTTAAAACCTCTACCGACAGCTCGATCATCATTATCTCCCATCAGGAGCGTATACTTGCGATCGCTGACGAGATCGTGCTTTTGAAAAACGGTTCGATTGCCGAACACGCCTCAAAGGACAAGCTTTATCCGCGCCTGTTCTGTATGGGCAGCGAGGACTGCAAATGTCATAACTGCGGCAAGAAAGGGGGCGCTTGCTGATGAGCGGAATGAATAATATCACGCAGCAGCTTCTTGAGGTCGTTTCGGATTGGAACGGCGGCTTTGACGGCGCGTATAATATCCGTCAGGACTGCCAGAGCGTTGCAAGAAGATCTACGGAGAATATCAGAATAGAAAACAAGACCGACGGAAAACCGGGTATCGAGATCCACATCAGCTCGGCGGCAAAGGGCGAAAAGGTATACATTCCAGCCTGTATCACGCAGGCAGATGTTGACGATCTCGTTTACAACGACTTTTACATCGGCGAAGGCGCAGATGTAACCATTGTCGCCGGATGCGGTGTTCACACCGAAAGCGACGAGCCTTCGCGACACAGCGGCGTTCACAGATTTTTCCTCGCCAAGGGGGCAAGGGTGCTTTATGTTGAAAAGCACGTCGGAACAGGCCCCGATGACGGCAACAGAATAATCAACCCGGTGACCGACGCAGAGCTTGGAGAGGGCGCGGTATTGGAAATGGACACCTCTCAGCTGGGCGGCGTTTCAGCTACCTCGCGCAAGTGCAGCATAAAGATGGACAAACAGGCAAAGCTGATAATCCGGGAGAGGATCATGACCGATTTCCGTCAGACCGCCTCTACCGATTTCGTGGTCGAGATAAACGGTGAGGACGCTTCCGTAAATCTTATCTCGCGCTCGGTCGCGAAAGGCAATTCTTATCAGGAATACAGCTCGAAGATAATCGGCAATGCCAGATGCACGGGCCACTCGGAGTGCGACGGCATTCTTGCCGATAACGGCAAGGTTTCCGCACAGCCGAGTCTTATCGCAAACTGCAAGGACGCCGAGCTTATCCATGAGGCGGCGATAGGAAAGATCGCCGGGGAGCAGATATTGAAGCTTCGCACGCTGGGTCTTACCGAAGCGGAGGCAGAAGCAACGATCATCAACGGATTTTTAAAGTAGCCAAAATTTGCAATCAACTAATAATGGGATTCCAAAGGGATAATATCCTTTTGGCGGAGTCCAGAGGCAGCGTAACGCTGCACCCATTGCCGCCTTTTTTCGGTATAGACTAGCGATATGCTTTTGAGTAACGGCGGGTCAAGCAAAGCCAAAACAAACGCTTGCGTTTGTTTTGAGAGGAGGAGCAGCGGAATGAGCGAGAGGCAACGCCCAAATTACCAAGCGTTGCCGCGAGAGATATAGAGCTTGCGACGACGAGCGCTCCGCAAGGGGTGTAGAGGGGGACGCCCTGCAAGAGAGGGCGTTCCCTTATAAATTTCAAATTTTCGACAAACTGAAACGGGAAGCCTTGATACCAAGCTTCCCGCTTTTCATATCCTGTTACGTTCAACCGATCCGCCAGTCGATCGGCACAACATTGTTTTCGCTCAAAAACGTATTGACCCGCGAAAAGCAGCGGCTTCCGAAAAAGCCGTTGTAGGCAGAAAGCGGACTTGGATGCGCCGAAGCGAAGATCGCATGATGAGGGGCTGTTATAAGGCTCGCCTTAGCCTTGGCGTTTGCACCCCACAAAATAAATGCTACAGGCTGCTCTTTTCGGTTAAGCAGACGGATAACATCATCAGTAAAGGTTTCCCAGCCCATACCCTTATGGCTGTTGGCCTGCCCCTGCCTGACCGTCAGCACTGTGTTGAGCAGCAAAACGCCCTGCCTTGCCCAAGATGTCAGTTCTCCGCAGCTCGGCGGCTCTATGCCCAGATCGCTTTGCAGCTCCTTGAAAATGTTTTTGAGAGATGGCGGAGGCGTGCAGCCGCGTTTCACCGAAAAGCAAAGTCCGTGTGCCTGCCCCGGCTCATGATAAGGATCCTGCCCGATTATGACTGCCTTGACCGCACTGTACGGAGTCATACGGAGAGCGTTAAAAATATCGTTCATAGAGGGGAAAACCGTATATTGTGCGTATTCCCTTTTCAAAAACTCCCGAAGCTTTAGATAGTACGGTTTTTGAAACTCTCCTGCCNNCCCCCTGCCAATAACTCGTCCCAGTCATTTCCGATATGCACCATCAGGCGACCCCCGTCATAACAACAGCGACTACTCCGCCGACAACGCTCAGACCCATGGTTATTACTAATATCCAAGCAACAATACGCTTCTTCTTTTCCTGTCTATTCATTGAAACAAACCTCCGGTAATTTAATTGTTAAAGCTATTTTAACATATTTCACTTTTCTTTGCAATAGTATTCTTGCATTTAATACGGCACAATGCTATAATAAACGCAGGGCGTTTATTATATGTTCATGAATAAAAAGCCAAACCGAGGAGGAGCTATGAAAACACAGCTTAGTTTGCAGACAAGAATAATCACAGCCGAGTTTAAGGAAAGTCAGAAAAGCGAACAGCACCCAAAGCCTGCGGAAGAGCTATGGCAGGCCTGCAAGGGAGCCTTCCCGTCGGGAATGAAGCTTTTGGTCTGCACAGAGCTAAAGCTCAGCGTCAGTGCCGAACCGGTCTGCGGCGACGGCGGCAGGATCGCAAGGATCATCAGAGGGGCAGCGATAGAGCTTTTCGGGTCAGATGAAGCACTTTCCGTCGTTGTCGAAAAACAAAGCGGTGCTGAAAGCCTGAAGGCGCGGATCGACGCTCTTGTCGGAGCAGAGGAGTTCAAAAGCCTTTGCGAAGAGATCATATCAATAGCTCCGCAGGTAAAACAATATTCTACCGAAAGCGTTTTTGCCTCACGCTCGTATCTCTTTTCAATAGAAGACGGCTGCGGACTTTCAACATACGTCTGCCTGCTGGCATCCCTATTGACCGAGCTTGAGCTTTTTGTGCCCGCAGGCGAAAAAGCAGTGATCGAGGTCAGACCGACGAGAAGAAAGGCAGTCGAGCCTTCTGATGCATATCTCGGCGCTCTCGCCGAGTTCAAGCACACGGGGGCAGAAAAAAAGGGGCAGGTATTCTGCATCGACCTGAGCGAATGGATGGACGCCACCAATGAAAAGGACTTCCGCGAGATGCTTTCGCTTCTGGAAAGCCACTCGGAGGATAACATATTTATTTTCAGGATACCGTTTGTCGAAAACGACGTTCTTCGCCATATAAAAAGCGCCCTGTCAGACGTTATGTTTATACGCGAGGTTACTTTTACCCCATTCGGCACTAAGGAGCTGGAGCAGTGCGCCGAGCTGATCTTACAAAAGAACGGATACAGTATGTCGTCAGCCGCCTGGGATGTTTTCGACACCCGTATATCCGAGGAGAAAAGCGACGGCAGATTTTACGGTATAAACACTGTCAGAAAGGTCGTCGGCGAGATGATCTTTCTGAAGCAGTTAAGCAACGTGCGAAATCTAAAAAGCGGCACTCTCATAGAAAAATCCGACATCAAGGCGCTCGCGGCAACATACAGCCACAAGGAAAAGACAGCCTCCGAAATGCTCTCCGAGCTTGTTGGAATGGAGCGGGTCGCGAAGCGCATAGAGGAGATCGTCAGTCAGATAAAGGCAGCAGGGAGTGCCGTTGAGCCGCCCTGTCTTCATATGCAGTTTATAGGCAATGCGGGGACAGGAAAAACTACCGCCGCCCGGATTATCGGAAAAATGCTCAAAGAGAACGGTGTTTTAAGAAACGGCGCATTCTTTGAATACAGCGGACGCGACTTCTGCGGAAGATTCGTCGGCGAAACCGCGCCCAAGACCGCAGGAATGTGCCGTGACGCCTACGGCTCGGTGCTTTTTATCGACGAGGCTTATTCGCTTTACCGAGGAGACGACTGCCGCGACTTCGGTCGGGAGGCTCTTGACACGCTGATTGCCGAGATGGAGAACCATCGAAGCGAGCTGGTCGTAATTATGGCAGGATATGCTGACGAAATGCAGGTCCTCATGCAGGGAAATCTCGGCCTGAAAAGCCGTATGCCCTACACCATCGTTTTCCCGAATTACACAAAGGACCAGCTTTTTGAGATCTTCAGGCGGCTGTTGATAAGAAATTTCAGCTATGACGGAGAGATCCTGCCTGCCGCCGAAAAGTTTTTCACATCTCTTCCGGACAGCTTTATCAGCTCGCGCGAGTTTTCAAACGCACGGTTCGTCAGAAATCTTTATGAGCGAACATGGGGCAAAGCCGCCATGCGGAGCCGCCTGGGAAAGGAAAAGAAGATAACCGTCACCAGAGAAGACTTCCTACAGGCGTCTGCGGAAAAGGAGTTTTCGGACTTTGCCGAAGCAAGGCCGCGGACATTCGGGTTTAATTGAGTCACAGCCTAACATCAGCCGTTTGCGATGTCTGAAAATCTTCGATATATGGAAAAAGCCCGGAGGCGGTCATTCAAAACCGCTTTCGGGCTTACAGACTATAGAAAAGCTTATATTCTATTTTGGGAACGCCCTCTCTTGCAGAGTGTTCCCCACTTGCGAAGCGCAAGCCGTGAAGAGTTCCGCCGTA
>DLOT01000056.1:5059-7596 GCA_002479715.1 Ruminococcus sp. UBA7477
CAAACGCAAGCGTTCGGTTTGTTTTTGGTTCATCCGACCCGCCGTCACACTATCTATCTCACTAATCTATATTTGGCAAGGCGGCTACAGGTGCAGCTTTAAGCTGCTTATTTTTTTACAAAGCCTGAATTAAGCATCATATTATCGAAGTTTTCCATGGTGGGTTCTCAGGGGAAAAAGCTGTTGAAAATATCGGCGTCAACCTTTTCAAAAAGCATTACGATCTTTATGTATCCGTCCGCATAATCATATTCGATCTCTGCCTCCGGGAACTGCATCCTCAGGTTGTCAACCAGATTATTGATCTCAGCGAGGTCATCCTCGGCAAGATCTCCTGCATACAAGCAATAATCGTTCACCAGCGAAACTGCTACGCCGTTTTCACACTTGATCTCCCAACGCTCGATCTCTCCCGGGCTATATTCAATGACATAGTAAGCACACTCATCGCCTGTCAGATAGTTCTCTTCGATCATATCGTTATCGGACAGGATCTCGCTATATCCGCGTGAATCGTCTGCACTGTCATCGGGCAGGCTGATATCCGGAATGGACATCGAAGGCACGGTTATATCGGGCATCGTTATTTCCGGCACACTTATGGCGGAAAAATCCGGCCACTCTATTTCGGGCATACTGTATGAATAAGCATTACTGCGGTCACTGTTATGGCTCGAGGAGTTGACCATTCCTATAACAGCGCCGAACACCGAGATTACCCCGATAATCACGCTGATGGCCACCACAGTCGCCGCAACATTTTTGCTGTTGTTTTTTGCTTTGCGGTAAGTCGGCTGCGTCGGGGGGATATATTGCCCGAAGCCGCCGGGATTACCGGAATACCGGGGAGCGTTTCCGGCAGGATCTCCGTAATATCGGTCGCCCTGAAACGTTTCTTCGGGGTTAGTCCTTTCTTCATACTCATAGGTTTCGGTTTGCAGCATCGCGCCGCAGTGTTTACAGACCTTTTTTCCCTTGGGATTTTCATTCCCGCAGTATTCGCAGATCATCATCTTCACCTCTACAAACTATTATACACGCAAAAAATCATATTGTCAACAAAAAAGCCGCCCGAGAGCGGCTCTGTTCTGTTATGCATTTTTCAGTTCGATATATCGAAGCATAATATCAACCGCACCCTCAATTCCCGTCTTGGACGAATTAAGACACAGATCATAGTTCTTAGCCTCGCCCCACTTCAGGTCGGTGTAGTAGTTGTAATAGCCCGCACGGCGCTTGTCTGTCTTGCGGATAAAATCCTCTACCTTATTTTTCTCAATGTCATAGCGCTCCAGAATACGCTTCTTCTTGTCAATGATATTTCCCGTAACGAAGAAGTTGATAACATTCGGATTATCCTTCAGAACATAGTCTGCACATCTTCCGACGATAACGCAAGGCTCATTGGCAAGTGACCTTATCGTTTCAAACTGTGCAAGAAAGATCTTGTGGTTGAGCGGCAGCTCAGCCGAGTTAATCCTGCCGTCGGCAGAAGGGGTATAGTTGCCCATAACGAGCGAATAAAGCAGACTGCTCGAATACGACTCGTCATGCTTGATAAACAGATCTTCACAGATCCCGCTCTGATTTGCCGCGATCGAAAGAAGCTCCTTGTCATAAAAAGGAACATTCAGCTTCTCGGCAAGTTCTTTTCCTATTCTGTGGCCTCCGCTTCCGAATTCACGGCTGATTGTGATTACAGATTTCATAACAAAGCCTCCCTTTCACGTCAAACGGTTCTCTTTATTTAATTGTAACACATTTTTTCAAAAATGTACACAGACTATATGCCGAATTTGTTTGATATATTTTGTGCAACTCTTACATACCTGAGCTTCACTCAAGCTCATCCAGTCTGTCGAAAATATCATCTATCAGATCTTCAAGCTCCTCATGCTCGTCCTCCCAAGCCTCATGCTCCTCGCTTTCGGCATTGTCAGGCTCGCTGTCAAACATCTCACGAAGCCTGACTGACAGCTTAACGCTCAGCTCCTGAAGCTCCCGAGCGTCCAGCTTTTCGATATCAATATCGGTAAAGCGCTCATTCGAGAACATTTGCAGTCACCTCCGGTGCAGGCACGGTTTCTTCGTTATAAGCGCCCAGAAGCCTGAAAAATCCGAGCGAGCTTTCAAGCTCATCCAAAAAGCCCGACTGCGCCAGCGCTTTTGCATCTCCGGTGAAATCTATATAGAACATGAATTCAAAGTCGGTGTCGGGGATCGGCCGGCTCTCTATTTTGGTGAGATTTACTTTTCTTTCCGAAAAGCGTTGCAACAGCTCAAAAAGCGAACCGGGGCGGTTTTCCAGATTGCACACGATACTGATCTTTTCTCCGCATATCTCTCCTCNNTCTCCGCCGTTTTTGCTTATGCAAATAAATCTGGTGTAGTTCCTTCCGGAATTCTGGATATCGCGCGCAAGTATCTTCAGACCGTATTCCTCCGCGCAGTCCTCGCTGCATATAGCCGCAAGCCCGGCATCGTTCTCCTCCGAAACGCGCCTTGCGGCGATCGCCGTGTTGGGGCAGCCCGCCGAA
>DLOT01000056.1:7668-9465 GCA_002479715.1 Ruminococcus sp. UBA7477
CTTATCGGCAGACGAAGCGCTTTGATTATCTTAACATCATAACGGCAAAGCAGATCATATACGGCGGAAACCGAGCCGTATGTGCTGTTTTCGATAGGCAAAACACCGTATTCGCAAAGGCCCTCAGAAACCGCCGTAAATACAGCCTCGAAGCTGCGCATAAACATTATATCCGCGTCACCGAAGGCAGCTTTGCCCGCCGTCTGTGAATTTGCGCCGAAAGTTCCCTGACAGGCAACCGTCACGCTCATCAGTACATCTCCTTAACCGCGTTATAAAGAGTGCCGACCTGCCCCGCAAGCTCGTCAAACATCTTTGGCGTGATCGACTGCTGACCGTCGCAGAGAGCGTGGGGCGGATCGTTGTGGACCTCAATGATAAGTCCGTCTGCTCCCGCAGCAACTGCCGCAAGCGACATAGGCTTGACCATTGCGGCAATACCTGTAGCGTGGCTCGGGTCGATGATAACAGGAAGGTGAGTCTTTTCCTTCAGAACCGGAACAGCCGAAAGGTCAAGAGTATTTCTTGTCGCTGTTTCAAAGGTTCTTATTCCTCTTTCGCAGAGGATGACCTTCTCGTTTCCGCCTGCCATAATATACTCGGCGCTCATCAGCAGCTCCTGAATAGTTGCCGAAAGTCCGCGCTTCAAAAGTATGGGCTTGTCTATCTTGCCGAGAGCCTTTAAAAGCTCGAAGTTCTGCATATTTCTTGCGCCGACCTGAATAATATCGACATTATCGAAAAGCGGCAGCTGCGACAGATCCATTATCTCGGTCACTATCGGGATACCTACCTTCTCCTTTGCCTCCTGCAAAAGCTCTATGCCGTTTGCGCGAAGTCCCTGGAACGAATAAGGCGAAGTCCTCGGCTTGAATGCTCCTCCGCGAAGAACCGTCGCTCCCGAGGCCTTTACATCCCTTGCGATATCACAGATCTGCTTTTCGCTTTCTACCGAGCAGGGACCTGCGATCAGAGTAAACCTTCCCTTGCCTATCTTTACGCCATGGCCGATGTCGATAACCGAATCGGCAGGGTGAAATTTGCGGTTTGCTTTCTTATAAGGCTCCTGGATCCGCTTTACGGACTCTACAATGTCGAGTGCCTCAAGAAGCTCAATGTCGATGTGGCTGGTGTCACCGACAAGACCGAGAACCGTTGACTGTGATCCTGTGATCTGTTCGATCTCGACCTCCTTTGAATTAAGCCAATCCTTGAGATGGTCTAGCTGCGCCTTGTCTGCGTCTTTTCTAAGTACGATGATCATTGTTTATACTTCCTTTCAAAAAATAAACGCCGCGGAAGCTTAACGTTACCGCGGCGAGCTTTTCATATCAAGTCAGTTCAAAGACTCAAGCTTTTTCGGCAACGCAAACCGGACCTTTCAAAAAATGAAAAGCCAAAAAAGCTATAAAAGAAAAACAAATCTGAAATATACATAGCTTTCTCCGTTCCGATCGCCGAATAATCCTTTTCTTAAACTGTTAACTTTGATATTATATCACCTTTTCGTTTTCTTGTCAAGGTTTTTTATCGGACAAATGCAAATTACAAAAGCAAATACCCCAATGCAAGCATGAGCTTGACGTCCGCACCGTTTTTGTAAAGTATGTAGATCAGCATACCGATGAGGGCCTTCTCCTCGTCTATCTTAAAATCGGAGCCGAGAAGGCCGCCGAGCAGCCCACCCTGCGGACTGTGCTCACGGTCTTTCTGCGCTGTAGTCTGTGCCTCACCGTGAGTTTCCTGTTCCGGCGGTTCTTTGGCTGTTTCGGAGGCAGGCTGCTGCGGCAGGAACTG
>DLOT01000031.1:0-12134 GCA_002479715.1 Ruminococcus sp. UBA7477
TGACGTGGGCAGCCCTCCGCAGCCTTTATGCCGAAAGCGCAGACACCCATCTCCTGAAGGGTGATGAGCCACGCCAGCGCGATCCCGCCCATCGTATCGCAGTCCTCGTCCTTTATCTCAAGCATGACCGCTACAGGCTTTTCCAGTCTGCGGCAGGCTATCACTGCGGCTCTTAGCTCCGTAAGAGATTCCATATCCTCGAGAAGAAAGCCGTCACAGCCCTCCTCGTCGAACGCATATGCCTTGTCATAAAAGACGTCTATCATTTTGAAAAAGCTTAGTTCTCCAAACGGCTCGCACGGCTCTCCGAGGCTTGAAAGCTCTCCGAAGCTGTACTCGCCGCCAAGCAATCGGGGTATAGCTGTCGCCGATAATTGCCCGTCGTCCATAAATAAGTATTCCTTTCCAAGATCTCGTCAGCCTTCGATGCTGACGGTTATATTTATTCCGTAATCTCCGACATGAGCGGAATTGACATCTATTGTGTATTTAAAATCCAGACTGCCGCCGCTTTCGCAAAGCTCCGACCTGATATCGGTGGCGGTAACACCGACGACGACATTTCCGTACGGAGTACCGTAATGACACAGATGCCTCTGACCTTTTTCCAAAATCAGATGACTGTTAGCGCTGCCGGTCCGCTGCATAACTACAAAATCGCTTCCGTGGATCGTCAGGGTCGTTTTGGAGCCGACAAATCCCGTTGCTTCTGTTTCCTTGTATGACATGACATATCCGTCCGGCGTTTTTTCATAGATGCCCTCGCTTATCAGCTCAATGCGTTCGTTCTCTCCGTTGGCGGTGCTTTGGGTGCTGACAAGCCTTATTACAGCCTTGCTGCTATTCATATAGATTCTTCTCCGTTTAAAGATTGCATTTGAAGATACGGGTGTTTTCGCTTCCGCCCAGAAATGCTGCAACATTTTCCGAAAACAGTTCCTTGCTGTCGGTGCAGTACAGCTCGCAGATCTTCGGTCCGCTGTCTTTGTTAAGCAGATCCTTTTCCTTCAAAAGCTTTGCCGCATATTTGGCTGCTTCCGCTCCGGGGGAGATCAGCTTGACATCATCGCCCATAATATCTGCGACTATCTGTTCAAGAAGGGGATAGTGTGTGCAGCCCATGATAAGAGTGTCGCACTTTTCGCGTTTTATATTCGCCAGATATTCTTCTGCGACCAGCCTTGTCACCTTGTTATTCCTGTCGGTATAGCCGTTTTCGACAAGCGGCACGAACAGCGGACAGGCCTTTGTTACGACCTTTACGTCCGGCAAAAGCGACTGAAGCTCTCTTTCGTAGCAGCCGCTGCGTATCGTAGCGGGAGTTCCGATAACCCCGACGCGGCCGGAGACCGTGGCATTTACTGCTGCTCTTACGGCGTGCTTGATGACGCCGCTGTAAAGCGAAACACCGCTGCCCTCGAATATCGGGACTTCCTCCATGACCGAGGAAACCGTGCCGCAGGCGACGATTATCATTTTAACTCCGTGACTTTTCAGAAAGGCGATATCCTGACCGGCATAGAGCGCTATTGTGTCGCGGCTCTTAGTTCCGTAAGGCACTCTTGCCGTGTCGCCGAGATATACAAAGCTCTCTGACGGCAAAAGTCTGCGAACTCACCTGAGGCAGGTCAGACCGCCTATTCCCGAATCGAAAACTCCTATCGGGCAGCCTGAAATATCCGCATTATTCATTCATTTCAGCCCTTTCGATCGCCAGTGATATGAGTCTGTCGACCTCCTCAGATGCGCTCATTCCGCCGTATTCCATGAGCTTGGGATACATACTGATAGGCGTATGTCCGGGCAGAGTGTTTATCTCATTCAAAACCGCCTCGCCTTCGTCTGTCAGAAAGAAATCGACTCTTGCAAGTCCCTCGCAGCCGATAGCCCTGTAGGCTCTTTCGGCAATACTGCGTATCTCATCGGATTTCTCCTGCGGAAATCTTGCGGGAATGAAGGTCTGCTCCTGAGGTACGGTATATTTGGATTCAAAGTCGTAAAACTCGTTTGCCGGAGCGATCTCGCCGACAGCCGAAACGATAAGCTTATCGTTGCCCATCACGGCGCATTCGCACTCTGTGCCGCTTAGCCCCTGTTCGACAACCACTCTGTCGTCGTGGGAGAATGCGGTCTTTATGCCTATTCTCAGCTCATTCAAGTTGTTGGCTTTTGAAATGCCGACCGATGAGCCTGAGCGGGACGGCTTTATGAACATAGGGAATTTAAGACAATTTGCGATCTGCTCGCACTTGGCGTCGATATCGTCGAGCTCGCGGTATCTGACAGATACCCATTTTGCCATTTTAACTCCGCAGCTTTCAAGAATGCGGTGGGTGCTTTCCTTATCCATGCAGCAGGCGGAGGAGAGCATATCGCAGCCGACGAACGGGATCTGTGAAAGCTGGAACAGACCTTGAATAGTTCCATCCTCTCCGTTTTTGCCGTGCAGAGCGGGGAAAACGCAGTCAACTCTGATCCTTTGGATGTCGCCGTCCGGCAATGTGGCGATAAATCCTCTGTCAACAGGATCGGGGCTGAGGATGCACGGGACATTGTCAGCATCGTCCTCCCATTCGCCCGAGCGGATCTTGTCGGTCTGACCGATATAGTGGAGCCAATGTCCCTTTCGGGTTATGCCGATCATAACGACCTCGTATTTTGAAGCAGGTATGCTTTCGATTATATGTGCCGCAGAGATCAGCGAAATTTCGTGTTCATTCGATCTGCCGCCGAAAATAACGGCAACCTTCAGCTTTGCCATATATATTATCTCCTTTTCTTATCTGTCTGAAATTATATGCATATATTATGAATTATAACACACTGCTTCCCACAAATCAATAGCTGACGTACAAAATTTCAAAGACTCGTGTAAGTATCGCGGCGCAGCTTTGGATTTGTATGTATACTTGAAACAGCGGTGAAATGCCGAGTTACAAAAAAATATATACTGTGAGGATTAATTTTGTTGCAGATTATCGTTGATTTAATAAGGCACAGCATGGTATAATAGATGCAAAGCATCTATTATAATTTATGTCCTCGTCGATTCGCTGATCTTCGGTCAGCTGCCGACGGGTCGGACAATTATACCACAAATCCTACGGATTTATGGTATAATATTCCCATAAAACAGCGGGAGGAACTCATTATGGAGAAAATTTTGGTTCTCGACTTCGGCGGACAGTATAACCAGCTTATTGCAAGGCGTGTGCGTGACTGTAACGTTTTCGCCGAGATCATGCCTTATACCGTCAGCCTTGAAACTATACGCTCAGGCGGCTACAGCGGAATAATCTTTACGGGAGGTCCAAACTCCGTTTTCGATATGAGTTCGCCGCATTATTCAGCCGATATACTCTCGATCGGCGTTCCCGTTCTGGGCATCTGCTACGGCTGTCAGCTGATGGCATGGATGCTTGGCGGTACGGTCAAAACAGCGCCTGCCTCGGAATACGGAAAGATAACCCTTTCGGCAGATACGAGCAGTCCTTTGTTTGAGGGCATTCCGCAGGAGAGCGTAGTGTGGATGAGCCACACGGACTACATCGAAAAGGCACCGGAGGGCTTTGAGGTCATTGCCCACACAGAAAGCTGTCCGTGTGCGGCAATGCAAAACCGCGGCAGAAAGCTGTATGCGGTACAGTTTCACCCCGAGGTGACGCATTCACAGTTCGGCAGGGAGATGCTGCACAATTTCCTTTTCAATGTCTGCGGATGCAAGGGCGATTGGCAAATGGACGGCTTTATTGACAGGACCGTCGCTTCGCTTCGCGAGAGGATTGGCAGCAAGCGCGTGATCCTCGGGCTTTCCGGAGGGGTAGACAGCAGCGTTGCGGCAGGACTTCTGAGCCGTGCGGTCGGCAAGCAGCTTACCTGTGTTTTTGTTGACCACGGCCTGATGAGAAAGGACGAGGGCGACTTCGTTGAGCAGACCTTTACCAAGCTGTTTGATATGAATTTTGTCCGTGTTAACTGCAAAGAAACGTTTTTGAAAAAGCTATCGGGCGTTACCGACCCGGAGGACAAGCGCAAGATCATCAGCGCCGAGTTTTACAAGGCGTTCTGGGACGTTATCCGTGAGCAGGCGGGCGGCGACGCTTTTTTTGCTCAGGGAACGATCTATCCCGACAGGATAGAGAGCGGAAAGGGAGCTTCCGGGCAGAAGGCGGGATCTGCGGTTATCAAGACCCATCACAATATGGGCAAGATCCCCGACGATGTAGAATTTCTGGGCGTGATCGAGCCGCTCGGAGATCTTTTCAAGGATGAGGTTNNATTCCGCATGAGCTTGTCTGGCGTCAGCCGTTTCCGGGGCCGGGTCTTGGCGTCAGAATTATCGGAGAGGTAACTGCCGAAAAGGTAAGTCTTCTTCAGGAGGCCGATTTCGTGCTTCGCGATGAGATGAGCAAAAACGGATATGAGAAAAATCTCAGCCAGTTTTTCTGCGTGTATACAGGCTCGCGTGCCGTCGGGGTTATGGGCGACCACAGGACATACGAAAACGTATTGGCGATACGCGCTGTCACAACCGACGATTTTATGACCGCAGACTGGGCAAGAATACCATTTGACATACTCGCGGCGGTTTCAAACCGCATTACAAACGAGGTCCGCGGAATCAACCGCGTTGTCTATGACATCACCTCCAAGCCGCCCGCAACGGTGGAGTGGGAGTGATTTCATACGCCAACACAAGCGGTGACAATACGAAATCCCTTGCAAGGTTTCAGGCTTTGCAAGGGATTTTTTGCTGTATTGATTGTTTGATAAACTGGGAATTTGTTTATAACCTTCTGATCGGGAAAAACATATAGCTTTTACCTGTCTGCGGACAAGTAAAATCATGAACCGCACCCGCCAATAAGATGTTATTATCTTCCAAATACTTTATTACATTTGGAAAGGTATCATCATTTTCGCGCTCTGTATAAATATATTCATATCCGGGAATAACCCACTTTGTCCAACCGTCGGGGGCTTCTGCGTTATCATTACATTCCACACCCGCAAGATAAAGACCTTTTTCAAACTTCTCCCACGGATTAAAAGAACGGGAAAAATCGGACATTGCTCCCCATATTCCAACTATGTTTCCGCTTTCGCCTTTCTTAGCCAAATGCTGAACTTCTGCAAAATGAGAATTTGCATTGTCCCACAGCTTTTGAATAAATCCTGCTCCGTCCAATGTTGAACCTTCTTTTCCTATTACAACAAAAGACTTTTTTTCACATCTTTCAATATTCATATTTTGCCTCCATTTAAACGCCGATTTATCGCTCTTTAGATACTTTAATTATACTCCAAACGCCAAGCGGAGTCAATATCCCCCGCAAAAACGCTAAGTCTTTTATATGTCATACACACAACCGATAAGATGATTGCAAGACCTATGCGGCTAACTTAACGACAAGATGAACTTCACGTAAAAGCGTATGTCGGCTTGTGCATAGATCAGTTGGCTCTTTTTTGTTCCGAAACATATAGCTATCCTTTGTTGATATGCCGTATGACTTTTTCGTCAGGGGACGGTATCTCGAACAGCGAGTTAACCTTGTTCAGCAGCCCGTCGTCAACATAGTAATCATCGCTTTTGCCGGAGGTTACAGCCTCGTTTCTCGATTCAATGTTACGCTTCCAGATATCATCTGTCACATCGACATAATGCCATTCATATTCTATTCCGTGTGAACGGTAGTAATCAGATACGTCCGTCCGTTCCGCCTTTGTCCAGAAGCCCCAGTCAAGAACCACGTTGCAGCCGGCAGAAATAATGTCAATCGCTTTTTTGTGCAGGTATTTTTTGATATCTGCCGCAACGATATCGTGTTTTTCGCCGAGCGAGTGATGAAATATCTGACTCTCGATCTCATCGCAGGACAGTAAGACCGCATTGTATTTTTTAAGCAGACTTTTGCTGTAAAATGTTTTTCCGCTGCATATTTTTCCGCATATCAGCATTACCTTTGCCATTTTTATAACCGCCTTATCCGCAGCGCTCTGTTACGCTTGTTCGCTCAAAGCCTTTCTCAGATCCTCGACGTACTGCTTCTGTTGCTTTTTCAGAAAAGCCTTTACAAACGGCTTCATGATCGCCTTCTTTGCGGTAACATCTTCTGTAAAAACGATTTCCGTATTTCCGTTGTCCTCGGAAAAAACGCCCTCCCAGCGGCCCTTTATGTTGTCGTTGTCTATATCAAATCTCCAGAGCTTATGCGGCTTTGATGCGGTAACGGTGAATTTTGTCGCAAAGCCGTCCTTGGTGTATTCGATAAATTGGTTTTCGCTTACTACCTCGATCCTGCTCAGGTCGCTTCTCCATGAGTAGTTTTCCAGCGAAGTGACAACAGCCCATACCTTTTCCGGCTTGCACTTAAAAACTGCTCTGATCGTTGATGAAGCCATATGTGTTCTCCTTTGTTATCAGTCTTTATCTTTGCCGTAATGCGTCTGAAAGTAAGTATATCATACATTTCAGCGAAAGACAAGAGCTATTGCAGCGTAAATTTATGCTCAAACCGCATGAAGTCCCCGCCGACGAGTTGACACTGGGCTGCAAAGGTGGTATACTATACTATGAATAGGCTTGAAAAGGGCTTGATTGATTGGAGAGAAGGCTATGAATAAAAAAGGGTTGCTCAGGGCTGTTTCACTGCTGATAACGGTGCTTACGCTTATGTTTGTGCTTGTTATGCTCGCTCAGTATAAACAGCTTGATTATATTATCAGCGGGAAAACCGTTGCCGCGACGGTCACCGAGACAGGCGACGGAACAGGAAAGGCAAAGGTCATTTACATTAATCGGAAGGGCGACGAGGTCAATGCCACCGCGATCCTGAAGGAGTCTGCTGAGGTCGGCGACAATATCTATCTGGTGATGAGCAAGCGCCATGCCGATGTGTTGTATCAGATACCGAGCAGGGCAATGATCATAGTTTTTGACCTTGCGTTTGTTATGTGCGAGATTATCGGCTGGCTGTTCGTCATGAAGCTGCTGAGAAAGCTGAAAAAGTATAAAAAACTGGAGAAGAAGGGTATAAAAACGGTCGCGGATATCATAGCGGTCAAGAACACCAGCGGAATACTCGGCGCGGACATCGAGTTTGTTGACCAAAGCGGAAACAAACGGACGACAGTCTACTATCCGACATCGGATATTCCGTCGGCAGGGGATAAGATCGACATTATCTATTATATCAAGCGCACCGGAAAAATAGTGTTCATCGTTCCGAAGGATGAATAAGTATGAGGCTAGGCTTTGCAATGCCAAAAGCTTACAGCCGGACATCTGATCCCGAAAGGTAGTAATATTTATGTCTAAGAAATTTTTGATGGGAAACGCCGCTATAGCACAAGGCGCGCTGGATGCCGGTGTCAATATTGTCTGCGGATACCCCGGAACTCCGTCAACGGAAATACTGGAGACCTGCGCTGAAAACGCCGCCGAATACGGAGTTTACGCCGAATGGTCGGTGAATGAGAAGGCGGCGCTGGAGATCGCGGCGGGCGCTTCATATTCGGGGGCGAGAACCCTCGTTACTATGAAGCAGGTGGGCCTTAACGTTGCGTCAGACCCCTTGATGAGTCTGGCTTATGTCGGCGTCAAGGGCGGAATGGTAGTTGTTTCTGCCGATGATCCGGGACCCATTTCATCACAGACCGAGCAGGACACCCGCACCTTTGCCATGTTTGCGAAGCTGCCTGTTTTTGATCCGTCATCTCCGTCCGAGGGCTATGAGATGATCAAGGAGGCGTTTAAGCTTTCCGAAAAATATCAGACACCGGTGCTGCTGCGACCGACAACAAGAGTGTGTCACTCCTGCGCCGATGTGGAGGTTTCGGGGATCCCCGAAAAGCATACTCCCGAGGGCTTTGTCAAGGATACCATGCGATGGGCCATTTTCCCGAGGACATCGTATCTCAATCATCTGAAGATCGAAAAGCGCAATGCCGAGCTGTCGGATATTCTTTCCGAGAGCCGTTTCAACACCGTTTCGGGAAGCGGTAAAAAGGGCATCGCGTCGGGCGGAATAAGCTATGAATATATAAAAGAGGCGCTGGGAGATGAGGAACAGGTCAGGCTGTTCAAGGTGGGAACGCCGTTTCCCTTCCCTGAGAAGGCTGCGCTGAGATTTCTCGACGGTCTGGACGAGGTCATGTGCTATGAAGAGCTTGACCCCGTGATAGAAAGGGCTTTGAATTATGTCTGCGGAAAGTATCATCTCGATGTAAAGATCCGCGGAAAGCTTACGGGAGATGTTGCGGCGGCGGGCGAAAATTCCGCGGACGCGGCAGCGCTGCTTCTAAAAGATTACATAGGACTTGAAGCGCCGAGGACTGTCGGCATTTCAGACGCACCGGAGCTTCCGGTAAGACCTCCGGTTTTGTGCGCCGGATGTCCTCACAGAGCATCGTTCTATGCGGTAAAGCAGGCGGCTAAAGGGAAAAAGGCGGTTTTCTGCGGCGACATCGGCTGCTATACCTTGGGAAACGCGCAGCCGCTCGATATGTGCGACACCTGCCTTTGCATGGGCGCGGATATCACGGTAGCGCAGGGTATCGGTCTGGCGGACAAGGATACACTTTGCTTTGCTTTTATCGGCGACAGCACGTTTTTTGCCTCGGGCATAACGGGCGTTGTCAACGCTGTCTATAATAAGAACGACTTGATCCTTATAGTTCTCGACAACTCCATAACAGCAATGACAGGCCAGCAGCCGAACCCGTCGATGGGCAGAAATGCTATGGGCGAGATCGCGCCGGTCATCAGCATTGAAAAGATACTTACAGCTATCGGCGTTTCTAAGGTCGTTACAGCCGACCCGTTGAAGCTTGATGAGGCGGTTNNGCCGTAAAGAGCGTTACAGCGGCGGACGGCGTGAGAGCCGTTATCTTCAAAAGCCCGTGTATCGCTGTTTCAAAGCCTAAAAAGCAGCCTGAGGTCAATGCGCAAAAATGCGTCGGCTGCGGGCGGTGCGTAAACGAGATCGGCTGCCCTGCGATAGCATTAAGCGGCGGCAAGGCTGTGATAGACAGAACACTGTGCTTCGGCTGCGGATTGTGCGGTCAGATATGCAGGATAGGGGCGATCGGTACTGACGGCTGACAACCGCGCCTTTACCGGGAGTGTAACTGTATAAAGGAGAGAAAACGATGATATCAAACATATTGCTTTGCGGTGTCGGCGGTCAGGGAACCGTTTTGGCATCAAAGCTGATCGCGGCAGCGGCAATGAAAAACGGTCTTAGAGTCAAAACAGCCGAAACAATAGGAATGAGTCAGCGCGGAGGCTGTGTTGTCAGCCATGTCAGAGTGGGCAGTGAGGATATCCATTCTCCGCTTATTCCGCTGGGCAAGGCGGACGTTATCATTGCGTTCGAGCCTGCCGAGGCCGTAAGGTGTCTGCCGTATCTGAAAGACGGAGGCTCGGCGATCGTCAGCTCGAGGGAGGTCATTCCGGTCAGTGCCGCTCTTTCAAAAAGCGGCTACAGCGGCGCCAAGATGCTTGAATATCTTTCAAAAAAGGCGGAAAAGCTGACAGTAGTCGATACCGAAGGGATCGTGAACGCTCTTGGCAGTGCAAAGCCGCTGAATGTCGCACTTCTGGGCGCGGCGGTAAGAAGCGAGAAGCTCGCAGTTTCAGAGAATGACATCGCAGAGGCTATCCCCCTGCTGGTCAAGCCCGCGTTTGTTGAGCTTAACCTAAGGGCGTTAAAATGCGTATAGATATATGAACTACAAAAAACTTTTCGGGACTCTTGCGGCGATATTTCTCGGGCTGATATTTTTGTTCAGCGTAAATCACACTGATAAGGCCGCAGCGGCAATAAGCTTTGTCGCATCGGTGTTTTTTCCGATATTTCTAGGGCTGGGGATCGCCTTTGTTATAAATATCCCGGTTTGCGCGATAGAAAAGCTCGTTCTGAAGATATATAAGAAGAAACTGACGGAAAACGGACAAAAGTGCCTTCGCGTATTCAGCATCAATCTGTCATATTTCCTGATAGCAGCAGTTCTGGCTGTAGTGATCTTTATGGTCGTGCCGGAAATGAGCAGAAGTTTCGGCAAGCTGACCGAGAGCTTAGGCGGTGTGCCGCAGAAGCTTGCAGAAAAGAGGGGCTTTATCGAGGAGATCTCCGGTACGCTTGCTTACTATGTCTTTGACTACGACAAAGAGGCGCTGGTCGAAAAGGCGGCAAACTGGATGATGACAGGCTCGTCCGACGCACTGGGATATGCATTCAGCATAGTCAGATCCGCAGCGGCGTTTGTATATTACATCGTCGTTTCGCTGATAACCTCTGTCAGCGTTTTAAAGAAAAAAGAGAAGATAGCCGCTCAGATAAAAAAGCTGATGGCGGCATATCTTGATCCTCAGAGATCGCTGAAGATCCTGACCGAGCTTGAAAAAGTCAAGAAGGTCTTTTCAAGCTTTATAGCAGGTCAGTGTCTGGAGGCTGTTATTTTGGGGACTATGTTTGCTGTGTCGATGGCGATCCTGCGGCTGCCTTATGCGCTGATGGTAGGCTCGCTTATCGCAGTAACGGCGCTTGTTCCGATCTTCGGGGCATTTGTGGGGCTTGCCGTAGGGGCGATCGTGATTGCCGTCGAATCCCCGATAAAAGCTCTCTGGTTCATTATATTGTTCTTTGTTTTGCAGCAGATCGAGGGAAATCTTATATATCCAAAGGTAGTCGGAGGCTCGGTGGGCCTTTCCCCTCTCTGGACTCTGCTTGCGGTCTTTATAGGCGGAGATATGTGCGGTATTATGGGAATGATCTTCTTTGTGCCGATCTTTTCCTGCATCTACTCTCTGCTTTCGCGGTTTGCGAACGCAAGACTGTCAAAGATGACGGATGAGCAAAAGCAGGGGCTTTTATAGTTATGATTTCAGGAGATGTTATTTGTGAATGTGATTTCGGATATTACTCAGGCAGTTGGAAGAACGCCGATCATGGAGCTTTGCAACTATGAGAGAAAATACGGGCTGGGCGCTAAGATACTTGCCAAGCTGGAGTGTATGAATCCTGCCGGAAGCACGAAAGACAGAGCCGCACTTTATATGATAAACGATGCGGAGAAGCGCGGTATCCTGAAAAAAGGAGCGACGATCATCGAGCCGACCAGCGGGAACACCGGGATAGGTCTTGCGGCTGTTTCGGCAGCCAGGGGCTATAAGCTTATTCTTACTATGCCCGAAACAATGTCGGTCGAGAGGAGAAAGCTCCTCGCGGCTTACGGCGCTCAGATCGTTTTGACAAGCGGAGCGGAGGGCATGGCAGGCGCTGTGAAAAAGGCGAACGAGCTAAAAGCGACTATTGAAGGCGCCGTTATCCCGGGGCAGTTTGATAATCCTGCGAACGCAAATGCACATTACTGCACAACAGGCCCTGAGATATTTGAAGACACCGACGGCAAAGTCGATATTTTCGTCGCGTCCGTCGGAACGGGCGGAACATTCACGGGCTGCGCGAGATATCTCAAAGAGCGAAACGGCTCGATACGGGCGGTCGCTGTCGAACCGGAGAGTTCTCCGCTGCTGTCGAAGGGAGTCTCGGGGGCTCATAAGATCCAGGGCATCGGCGCGAATTTTGTTCCTTCGGTGCTTGACAGATCGCTGATAGACGAGATAATAGCCGTTCCCGATAAGGCAGCGCTTGAAACGGGGGCGGAAATTGCCCGGACCGACGGCGTGCTTGTCGGAATATCTTCAGGGGCGGCAGTCTGGGCGGCAAGAAAGCTTGCCGAAAGAATCGAAAACGCCGGCAAAACGATCGCGGTCATTCTGCCCGATACGGGGGAAAGATATCTTTCTTCCGAAATGTTCGGCTGATAAGAAGGTGTTTTATGAAAGAGGAATTTTCAAGAACTGCGATGATGCTCGGTGAGGAGGGCATTGAAAAGCTGGAACGGTCGAGCGTGGCGGTCTTCGGAGTCGGAGGAGTCGGAGGATATGCTGTCGAGGCACTGGCGCGGAGTGGAGTCGGCAGACTGACTCTTATAGACAGCGACAGGGTTTCGCGATCCAACATAAACAGGCAGATCATTGCGCTGCAAAGCTCGGTGGGTATGCTCAAGGTCGAGGTTGCGAAAGCGCGTATACTTGATATAAACCCCGACTGCAAGGTCAACGC
>DLOT01000031.1:12176-12393 GCA_002479715.1 Ruminococcus sp. UBA7477
CGGCTAAGGTTGAGATAATATGCCGCGCAAAGGATGCGGGAGTCAAAGTCGTCAGCTCGATGGGCGCCGGCAACAAGCTTGATCCGACTCGGTTTTGCGTCGCGGATATATATGAAACCTCCGTTTGCCCTCTGGCAAGGGTAATGCGGCAAAGGCTTCGCAAGCGTAATATTGATGCGGTCAAGTGCGTTTATTCGGATGAGGAGCCTGCCGCAGC
>DLOT01000031.1:12408-13528 GCA_002479715.1 Ruminococcus sp. UBA7477
GGCGGCCGGTCTGATAATCGCGGGAGAGGTTATAAAGGATATTGTTTATGGAACGTGAATTTACAAGGGCGCAAGAGGTCAGGAGAAGCATTACGACAGAGTTTTCTCACAGCCTTGTAACGCCCTTTTTTGAGGCTGTAAAAAAATACGAGCTTATCCGGAAAGGCGACAGGATAGCCGTCTGTCTTTCCGGCGGCAAGGATTCGGCGCTGCTTGCTCTGCTCATGGAGCAATATGCGAGAATAACGGGCGGCATAGAGATCGAATATATCTCGATGAACCCCGGCTACAGCGATGAAAATCTGCATCGTCTGCGCGAGAACTGCGAAATGCTTGAGATCCCCGTGAGGATCTTTACGACAGACGTTTTGTCTGCTGCCGAGGCGGCAAAGGGCAAGTCGCCTTGCTGGGTCTGCGCCCATAAGCGGCGCGGCTGGCTTTACAAAACCGCTAAGGATCTGGGCTGCGGCAAGATCGCGCTGGGTCATCACTTTGACGACGTTATTGAGACCACACTTATGGGTATGCTTTTCGGCGCACAGATACAGGGAATGCTGCCGAGACTGAAAAGCAACCATTTCGAGGGCATTGAGCTTATCAGACCGATGTATATGATTGAAGAAAGGAATATCATAAGGTGGGCGGAAAGCAACGGACTCGAATTTCTGCGGTGTGCCTGTAGGTTTTCGTCGGCAGAGGGAACGTCAAAAAGGGCTTATGTGAAAAAGCTTATCGCTCAGCTCGAGAGGGACGATCCGAAAATACGCAAGAATATTTTTAACAGTATCCACACCGCCGACTGCGATACGCTGGTCGGCTATAAGATCGGCGGAGTGAAGCACAGCTTTTCGGAGAGGTTTGATTAATACCGATTTTTTGACATAATAACACAGTTAACTGCCCTGTGGGGTATTCGGTATAATCAATTTACATAAAGTTTAGAAAAGCGAGGTAAAAATGCTTGACGTTTTGTTGCTGATGTAGTATAATGAAACCGTCAAACAGCCTTGAAATGCAAATTATTGTATTTAGGCGCAAATATAGGAGGTAATATAATTGAGTAAATTCTGTATTAACTGCGGAGCTCAGCTTGATGACAACGCCGGCTTCTGCGGTTCGT
>DLOT01000086.1 GCA_002479715.1 Ruminococcus sp. UBA7477
GCCCTTGCCGCGCGTGTCGATAGCCTCGCGCTGCTGCTCTGTCCATTTTGTGTTGTTATTCGACGACATCGCCATCGGCCTCCGTTTCCGTTGTATTTACTCCTATTTTATTTAACAGCAGAAGCTTGTCCTCGCTTTTTATCTGTCTTTTGTCCTCGCGGTCGGCTTGACCGCAGACACTGCGGTAATCGCAGTTGTCGCACGGGGAGCTGCCCTCCGAGGCGGTCGGCATAGCGGGTATTTCGCCTCTTACCAGCTTGTTTGCCATTTCGGTGATCTTGTCTTTGGCAAAGTCCATAAGCTTGTTCAGAGCCTCCTCGCTGAGGGCAAAATCCTTTTTGGATTCATAGAACTTGTCCGTATCGGAGCGACCCTTTGTGCCTTTTTCGGTTGAAACGGGAACCGGCGAAAAATACTTGTAGTTTTTGCCCATTATTTTAGAGATCTCGTAATCTGCTATGATAACTCCGCTTCTCGAGAATGCTCCGAGCTGCTTGCTGTTTGCCTTTTCCATGAGCTTTACAGGATCATTGCAGGCGGAAAGCTCGCGTTTCCCGAGATAGCTTTTCTGGCTTTTGGCGGTCATGTATATAATGCCGGCGGGCTTGAGCTTTCTTTCCGGATTAAGTGTGTTTACGGTCGAGGTAACGGCGAGCAGGTATATCAGCATCTGAAGGTTTATGCCGTTGTAGACGCTTTCATAATCGAAAGCCTTTTCGCCCGTCTTATAGTCAACGACCCTTACATAACACTCGTCTCCTCTGGTGAGGATATCAACGCGGTCTATGCTGCCCAGAATGCTTACAGGGGTCGAGTCGTCCGCATGAAGTGTAAGCAGAGAGTGCCGATTTTCGTCGGCAAGCTTGTATTCAAAAGCCTTTGGAATAAACTCGCAGTCTTTAAGCTCGTTTCGGACATTGCAGACTGTCAGCGCGGCGCGGCTCTTCAGAAGCTTTGCGGCGGCCTGAAACGAAGGTGTTTTGCCGAAATCTCCGCCCAATGCATCGCGTATAAATTCATCGGTGCAGTCGCTGACGGCTTTTTCGATCTGTTCGTCGGTCATATGGGCAAATTCGTCTTTGTATTTACCCTCGCTGTCGCTCATAACGACCTCCAGACACTTGTGCGTCACATTTCCAATGTTCAGAGGATTCAGCTCGGCCTTGGTGTTTTCGCGTATATGCAGTCCGAATCTGCAAAAGAAACTGAACGGGCATCGGTAGTATGCCTCAATGTTGGTCGCCGATGCGCACAGTCCGTCTTCAAGCATAAGTTTTTTAGCTGTCTTGGAATTAAGGCTGTGTTCTCCGCCTTTTGCGAGCTTTTCGACCAGCGCTGTCCTTTCTGCGTATTCGGGATAGGGGGTGAGCGCTCTTTCGATAGCCCCGGCCTTCCGGGGAGCCGCCTGAAGAAGCTGTGAATACTTATAGAGAGCCGAGCGCTTTGTCGGGCAGAAGAAGCTTGTAGGAAGGTTTGCTGTGTTTAAGGCTATATCGTTTGAAAACATTGCTTTTATCTGATTGATAAGAGGTGAAGGGTGAAGAGTATCGCCCTTGCGGCTTGCAGAAGGAACGCATATGTATATCCTGTCGGAGGCTGCGCTCAGCGCCTGAAGGCAGGTGAACCGTTCGGATTGTATATCAGTTTCCAGATAGCTTTCCAGCTTGATATCCTTGCGTTTCAGTGCAAGCTTCTCTCTGTCGGTGAAAAGGCCCGAGCTGTGTATGGTCTTTGGAAAAGCGCCGTCGTTTGCGCCTATGACGAAAGCGGTTTTTATGCCCGAAAGCCTTGAATGCTCGGCGCTTGCGGCAATAACGGCGTCAAGCCTTTGCGGCGGAGTTGAAACTGTCATACGCGAAAGCATGGAGCTCAGAAGCTCCCGGTACTGCTGTGCGGTCATGGACTCATCGCCGAGAGTGCTGCCTATTGACGCGACTGCTGATATGAACATCTGCCATGTCTGTTTTAAAACCCGGGTAAGCTCTGGGGATGCATCGCTTTCAGCCTTAGCGTTTTCCATCTGCCTGAATTGAGCCTTGTCTATACCGACAGACCTCATAAATCTTCCCAAGGCTTCGGTGATAGATGCGGCAGTCGCATTTTCGCAGCTTTCTTTGAGCGATACCAAAGGCTGTATGATCTGTCTGCGCAGCTTATTTATTTCAGAAAGCTTTTCTTCGCCATTTCTGTCATGTTTGTCAAGCGCCGTGAAGTCCGAAAGCCACATATCCCCTTCAACAGACCACTTAAAGGCATAGTCCTCCAGATCTGCGGCAAGCTTGAAGCCGATCTGCGAAAACGGCGACTTTATGTAGCTTAATACAGAGCGGGTCTTAAAGCTTTTGGAGCAGATAATATCGAACACCGCGTTGATAAAAAGCACAGGCGATGACTGCGAAACGTTTTTTCGCAGATCGACAAACAGCGGGATCTCGTACCTGTATGCCAAGTCCTCAAGCAGACCCGAAACTCCCTCCAAGTCACGGGAAATGACGGCAGTTTCGCCGTAGCTGCAAATCCCTTCGCGGACGAGCCTTGAGATCTCGGCGAAAACAAATTCCGCCTGCGAGTATTCGTCCGCCGAATATACTATCTTGACGCCCTCGCCGTTTGAAACGGGCTTTCTGACAGGCGAGAAAATGTTGTCACAAAGAGCACGTATGGCGTTTTGATCTCCTTCGGTAGCGCGCTGCTCTGTAACAGTGTGGCCGGTGTTTTGAGCAATCCTTTTCAGCTCTGTTTTTGTTTTGATGCACACCGCAAAGGGCGTGAGGTTAGACGAAGCGTTAGCACCGCTGCCGATCGTCAGTGAGACGCAGACATTATCTGCTTGCGAAAAAATCGCTTCGAGCATACGGAGCTGGTCGCCC
Organism: Ruminococcus sp. UBA7477; assembly: GCA_002479715.1. GTDB lineage: Bacteria > Bacillota > Clostridia > Oscillospirales > Ruminococcaceae > UBA7477. Next base: position 2,871 of record DLOT01000086.1, read on the forward strand.
GAAAATGATGAGAAGCTGTCTATGTAGACATCGCAGTCGATGAAAATACCATGCTTGGATATGATCTCAGAGGCTTCCGTCGCCGCTGAGTTTACATCCTTCAGGCTGTATTTTTCAAGCTGTTTCAGATAACAGGCGTATATCCCGCCGATATCATAAAGCTTGTCTGCAANNCTGCCGCCGTCATCGCCTCGGGAGATGCCCCTCCGCCGCGAAGCTCGTCGATAACCTCGCCAAGGCTCTGGAAAAATCCGCCCTTGCTCAAAGAATGTCTGTAATATCTTGCGCCGCCGGCCTTTTCAAATTCAGAGCATGCCTTATACATCATTATCAGGCGGGTGTTGTCGTCGCAGTATTTTCCGCAAGAGCCGTATTTGTCTATCAGGATATGAGATAGCCTTTTCGGTCCGAGAACAGTCACACGATTGAAGCTTTTCGGTCCGAGTACATCGTATAGCTTTCGGTCATAAACGAGCGAAAACTGATCGGGAATGAGAATATAGGTCTTTTTGTCAAGCAGAACGCTGCGTTTTACCTCCTCGGCAAGCTGGGCGGTTTTCCCGCTTTGCTCTGTTCCCGTAATGATCTTCAGCAATGCTGTCACCCTCTTTTTGCATAAATATNNAGACGTTCTGCGTCTATTATAACACGGTCGTCAGGCTGCGTCAACGGGTATTTTTGTGATAAATGTACGATAAAACGGACAGCAGGCATCAAAACAGCTCTTTGAGCCATTCAAAAAGCTTGCAGGAAAATTCAACGTCGTCGGCGCTGACTATAACCGCTCCTCCCAAGCTTCTCTCATCCGCAAAGCTTTCGGCGGCAGGCGAGGGGAGAAAGCAATCCCGCGTATGAAGTCCGAAGATGCCGCTTATCAAAAGCGAAGCGGCGGCCGAGAAAACGATCAGTCTTGTTTTGAAAATGTCTTGCATAAAATTAAGTCCTTTCGGTGATGATGCTGAAAGCATTGACCGAAAGGACTTGTGTTATTCACATTCTGCTATATTTACTTTTTGAATGCCTTTACGATCTCACCGAAATAAGCATAGTGAAGGTCGTCACTCTGATAATTGGTTTCAAGCACTTTTTTGTCGATAAAGCTGTCGCCGGTCATCTGCTGAACATAGAGCTTGCGACATATCAGGATCAGCTCCGCCTCCTCAAAGCATGGCAGACCGTCGATGAATATCGGAGTAAGCCCGCAGTTTTTCATCTTGTCCGGCTCGCTGTTCATGCTGTGCCTTCCGCAATACATGAGAGCGCTCTTGCAGCTTTCGGGGAAAAATGCGATCGTGAAATACTCCTCGTTGTCAACCAGCTTTTTAGTGTAGCGGTCGGGTCGGATCACCGCCTCAAAAACAGGCTTGTTCCACATGATCCCCAAAAAGCCCCAGCCGCCGGTCATTGCGTTGAAGCTCTCCTGATTTCCTGCCGAGATCAGGAACCAGTCTTTGCTGATCTTAGTGAACGGATTTAATTGCAGAGAATTGATGTCGGTTTCTTTGAACATTTGTAACCACCGTACCTTTCATTATATTATTACTGTGACAAAGCGCTGATTATGTATATCACAGCTTGGTTATCTTTGCGAATGCCGCCATGATCTTTTTGGTGCCGACCTTGTCGAACGCGATCTCCAGCCTTGTATCGGCAGCTGTGGGAACCACATCCAGAACCGTTCCCTCGCCGAATATCTTATGGGAAACCCTGTCACCGACCTTGAAGCTCTCGTTTGAGCGGATGGACGGCGAAGCCTTCTTTGCTCCTCCGAACATATTTCCGGGATTTGCGGACGGATTTTTGCTTTTCCCGATCGGTATAGCTTTCGGCTCTATGCCTCCGAGAGCGATATCCTGCTTCTTTTCTATGTTCTCATCGGGAAGCTCGCTGATAAAGAGAGAGGGGGGATTTCGCGAAATGTTTCCGTAAAGCAGTCTTTCTCTGGCATAGGATAGATATAGCTTCTTTTTGGCTCTGGTTATGGCAACATAGGCGAGCCTGCGTTCTTCCTGAAGGTCGCCGTTGTCTTCGTTCATTGATAACGGGAAAATACCCTCTTCCATTCCCACTACGAATACTGTCGGGAACTCAAGTCCCTTGGCAGCATGAATGGTCATCATAGCAACATAGTCGGCACTGCTGTCGAGTGAGTCTATGTCGGTATAAAGCGAAACCTCTTCCAGAAAGCCTCCGAGAGAAGGCTCCTCGGCAGCCTCGCTGTAGTTGACCATTGTGGATTTCAATTCTTCAATGTTTGCGAGCCTTGTCAGTCCCTCGTCTCCCTGAGCCAAAAGCATATCACGGTATCCTGTACTACTCATTACCTCATTAAGAAGCTCATCGAGCGGCATCTGCTCTGAGCATTCCTGCAANNACTGCGGCTAGAGCCGTCAGCTGAGAGGATTTTCTCGCCAGCGGGGCAAGATCCGCCGATTCACGCAAAACCTGAAGCGGCGAGTATCCGAGATCTGAGCAGATCTGTTCGATCGTGGCAATAGTTGCGTCGCCGATCTGTCGCTTGGGTACGTTTGCGATTCTGCGAAATCTCAGAATATCGGATTCGTTGTTTATGACCTGCAAATATGCCAGAATGTCGCGTATCTCCTTGTGGTCATAGAATTTGACGCCGCCGAGGATCTTATAAGGAACAGCCGAAGAAATCATCGCCTGCTCGAGTGCGTTTGACTGAGCGTTCGTGCGGTAAAGAATGGCGTGGTCTTTATATGAAGCTCCGTTTTTTACATTTTGCAGGATGGTTTCTGCAACAAACCGCGATTCGCCGACAGCGCTGGCAGCCTTGTAAACACAGACCTTTTCACCGTCGCCGGCAGCAGTCCACAAATTTTTGCCCTTGCGTTCGCTGTTGTTTTTTATAAGCTGGTTGGCACAGGAAAGAATGTTCTGGGTCGAGCGGTAGTTCTGCTCGAGTCTTATAACCTTACAATTCTCAAACCTGTTTTCAAATTGCAGGATATTTTCTATTGTCGCCCCGCGGAACTTGTATATGCTCTGGTCGTCGTCGCCGACAACACAAAGGTTTCGGCTTACTGCCGTCAGCATGGATACCAGCTTGTACTGTACAGGATTAGTGTCCTGATATTCGTCTACAACGACATATTTATAAAGATTCTGATAATGCCTTAAAACATCGGGAAAGCTCTCAAACAGCTCAACGGTCTTGCAGATAAGGTCGTCAAAGTCCATAGCGTTGGCTTCGAGAAGCTTGCTCTGATATCTGCTGTAGATCTGCGCTACGACCTTTTGTCGGTAGTCGTTTTCACACATCTTGTTGTATTGCTCGGGATAGATCATCTTGTCCTTCAGGTTTGATATCTCTTTCAGAAGCATCTTTACCGGGAACATTTTTTCGGACTTATCAAGCTCGGCAAGGCAGCCCTTCAGGACTCTCTTCTGATCGTCCGTATCGTATATAGTAAAGCTTTTGCCGTAGCCGAGAGCTTCGCACTCTCTCCTGAGTATTCTTACACAAGCAGAGTGAAAGGTCGCCGCGGTGATGCCTGCGCCGGCTTCTCCGAGCATATTTGCAAGCCGTTCCTTAAGCTCTCCCGCTGCCTTGTTGGTGAAGGTGATCGCCAGTATGTTCCAGGGGTTCACGCAGTCATAAGCAACAATGCCGCGAAGCTTTTCACAGTCGCTTTCTTCTCCTTTGGCGAAACGCCGCAGAAAATCAAGATCGCTTTCGGAAACTCCGTTTGGCTCGCCGCTGTTGTAAGCGTTGCCGAAGAAGATCATATTTGCGATCCTGTTGACCAAAACTGTTGTCTTTCCGCTGCCTGCACCCGCCAGAATAAGCAGAGGTCCGTCTATGCAGAAAACCGCTTCCCTCTGTCTGTCGTTCATTCTCTCAAAGTATTTTTCCAAGGCTCTGCGCTTGAGCGCTTTAAATTCAGTCATCTGCACAAAAAACTCCTCACCGAATATTCTGAAATGAATGATTATACCATATAAGCGTAAGCGTTATGGTATAATTGTCCGACACGTCGGAAGCTGACCTATGGTCAGCGGATCGACGAGGACATAAACATATAATAGACGTTATGCGTCTATTATACCACAGCTCCCGCTTTTTTTCAAGGGATAAGCTCTATTTTGACTCAGCAATTCAATTCGCTTTCCTGAGCGGCACTCTCAGCCTGTTTGCACAAAGCTTTTGACTGCGATATTTTTCTGTCAATTTTTTTGTAAAAGATCGTTTTTCCCTCTAGCATTTTTATATCATATGTTGTATAATAAAAATGTATAGGTTTTGAATTGCCGAAAGGAGAAAAAACAGAGATGAAGTTTTATTCAAACAAAAAATATAATACGGTCGCCGTATATGCCATAATCGTTATTGCGGTGAGTATGCTGATGGTTGTCGCGATATTTAAGTTTTCTGCGATATCAAAGGTCGTCGGCGACATTATGTCGATCCTGATGCCGGTGTTTATCGGTATAGCGATCGCCTTTCTGCTCAATCCCTTGCTGAACGCGACTGAAAAGGTGCTCCGCAAATACATTATAACAAAAAAGCCGAAGCCTAAGCTTATACGCGGAATATCGGTCACGGTAACCTCTCTTTTCTTTGTTGCGGTCGTCGGCGGACTGCTGTATGTCGTTATCCCTGCCTTTGCCGACAGCATTTCCAGTATGATCGGCAATGTTTCCGATGTCTATAATAAGCTCTATGATTGGTCGGCAAAGCTTTTGAGCGACCATCCCAAGGTCGAGGAGTTCGTTAACGGCAAGATCGAAAGCTTCAGCTCTAATTTCAACTCTCTGCTTGAGGTTATGAACAATGTCCTTTCCGGAGCGTGGAGTTTTGTTAATTTCATCAAAGATTTTGTTCTGGGCTTTATAGTTTCGATATATATTCTCATAAGCAAGGAAACCTTGCAGGCACAGTTCAAAAAGCTCTTTGTCGCGACCTTCAAGCGCTCTACCTGCCAGAAGGTTTTCAAAGTCGCTTCGATGTCTAATAAGACCTTCGGCAACTTCCTGACGGGAAAGCTTATAGATTCGCTCATTATAGGCATCATGTGCTTCTTCGGCTGCTGGATCCTGAGAATACCTTATTATGTTCTGATCTCGGTCATTGTAGGAATTACAAACATCATACCCTACTTCGGTCCGTTTATCGGCGCGATCCCCTCGGCGGCAATGGTTTTGTTTGTCGAACCGAAAAAGTGCATAGTATTCGTTATATTTATCTTTATACTTCAACAGTTTGACGGAAATATCCTCGGACCGAAGATACTGGGCGGAACAATGGGAATGCCTACGTTCTGGGTGCTTGTTGCGCTGTTTGTCGGCGGCGGATTGTTTAAGATCGTCGGACTTCTGCTTGCAGTACCGTTTTGCTCCGTCGTATACGATCTGCTCAAAGAGCATTCCGAGAATAAGCTCAAGCAAAAGAATATGCCGACGGACACGAAGGACTATACGGTTTCTGCCGACAAGATCTTTCACGTTGACGGCAAGAGCCCGGAGATAACCGAGGAAATACTTAAAAGCATGGTCATTCCCGCTGCTGAGGATGTTAACGAGGTCAACATAAATGACTGACGAGTATTATATGTCGCTCGCGCTGAGACTTGCCGAAAAAGCCGCCGAGGCGGGAGAAGTGCCTNNACCTGTCGGGGCGGTGGTCGTCAAAAAGTCGACCGGGGAGGTTGTCGGCGAGGGCTATAACCTGCGTGAGGGTGAAAGATGTCCGCTTGCGCACGCGGAGATCATCGCGATAAACGAAGCGAGCAGGCGCTTGGGCGGCTG
>DLOT01000049.1:0-6327 GCA_002479715.1 Ruminococcus sp. UBA7477
CGTATGTGCAGGTGTGGCTGTCTGCGCCGATAATGCAGTCGCCTGCCGTTACGACTCCCTGCTCAGGCAGAAGTGCGTGTTCTATACCCATTTTTCCCACATCATAAAAGTGGCTCACACAATGCTCACAGGCAAAGCCTCGGCAGGTTTTTGACTGCTCGGCAGCTTTGATATCCTTATTCGGTACAAAGTGATCGAGAACTATAGCGATGCGGTCCTTATCAAAAACCTTATCAAATCCCGCTTTGCGAAACTCGTTTACAGCAACAGGGGTAGTTATGTCGTTTCCCAGAACTATATCAAGCTTTGCATTGATAAGCTGCCCTGCCGAAACGCTGTCAAGACCTGCGTGGGCTGCAAGGATCTTTTGAGTCATTGTCATTCCCATTACTTGCTCTCCTCCTCGGTCATATTGCAAAATGCGCTGAACAGAGCCTTTGTATTCGCTCTCAGAACATCAGTATCCGTGCCGCAGCCCCAGAACATTGTTCCGTCCTCGCGCTCAAGCCCGATATACGATGCCGCAACGCTCAGGCAGGCGTGTTCCTGCATACTGTGCTGAGTGAACACCTGAAGCTTGTAGTTCTCACCGGAATATGCTTTAAGAGCATTGTTGATCGCGCTGAGAGAGCCGTTGCCCTCCGCCTCGATCTCGGTTTCAACGCCGTCCTTCATAAAGGTTATCGTGATCTTCATTGTGTCGTTCTCGCGGAAGAATTCATAGTCGGTTATCTCTATTCCGCATTCTCTGTTAAGAAAGTTCTCCTTGAAGATCGCAAGTATCTCCTCAGGCTTTAACTCCTTATGTGCGTGGTCGGAAACGCCCTTGCACATATAGCTGAGCTTTTCGCACATCTTAGGCGGCAGAATGTAGCCGTAGGTATGCTCAAGGAGGTAGCCTATTCCTCCCTTGCCCGACTGAGAATTTACACGAATAACATCGGCGTCGTAGGTTCTTCCGATATCCTGTGGGTCGATCGGGATATACGGAACAGTCCACTCATAAAGCTTATTCTTGACGCGGTATTTCATTCCCTTTGCGATAGCGTCCTGATGGCTGCCCGAAAATGCGGCGAACACCAGCGCGCCTGCATAAGGAGCTCTTTCGTAAACGTGCATACGGGTGCATTTCTCATATTCTTCAACGAGATAAGGCATATTTGAGAAATCGAGCTTGGGGTCAACTCCGTGTGAATACATATTCATAGCAAGAGTGATTATGTCAACATTGCCTGTTCTCTCGCCGTTGCCGAAAAGCGTTCCTTCAACACGGTCAGCCCCTGCAAGAAGAGCAAGCTCGGTGTCGGCGATGCCCGTTCCTCTGTCATTATGCGGGTGGAGAGAGATCGTAACGAACTCTCTGTACTTAATATTGCGGCAGATATATTCGACCTGACTGGCGTATACATGAGGCAGACTCATCTCTACCGTAACAGGAAGATTTATGATGACATTGTTTGTTTCCGAAGGCTCAAGAACATCAAGAACGGCATTGCACACCTCGAGGGCATACTCAGGCTCGGTTCCCGTGAAGCTTTCGGGCGAATACTCAAATCTGAAGTTGCCTTCATATTCTGAAGCGAGCTGTTTTACAAGCTTAGCGCCGTCAACGGCGATCTTTTTGATCTCCTCCTTGGACTTCTTGAAAACCTGTTCGCGCTGTGCAACACTGACAGAGTTATAAAAATGCACTATCGCACTCGGAGCGCCCTTGCAGGCCTCAAAGGTCTTGCGGATAATATGCTCGCGGCACTGAGTCAGAACCTGAACGGTAACATCCTCGGGGATCATATTGTTATCTATCAAGGTGCGGAGAAACTCATATTCAGTTTCGCTCGCTGCCGGGAAACCGACCTCTATCTCCTTGAATCCGACCTGAAGCAAAACCTTATAATACTCCAGCTTTTCTTCAAGGCTCATAGGTATAACAAGGCTCTGATTACCGTCTCTCATATCAACGCTGCACCAGATCGGCGCTTTTTCGATATGATCCTTGTTGACCCAATCGTTATACTCCTGCGATACGGGATAATATCCCACTCGGTACTTTTTTGCGTCCATCATATATTTTTCCTCCTTATAAATTAACTTGTTTTATCGACGCTTCTGTGAGCTCAAGCTCTGCACGGCTCCGCCAAGGCATACAAAAACCCGTCGCAAAGCCTTTTCTTGCTTTGAGACGGGTGCAATTTACTATAAGCACTCGCGGTACCACTCAAATTGCGAACCTAAACGGTCCGCCGCTCTGTAGGAAGTCTACACAACTCACACGATCGGCGCAAAGCGCTTTGTGAAAATCTTGCGGACAACGAGCAGGATAAAAATTCAGCCCCGACGCCATTGCCGCAGCATCGCCGTTTGGAAGTCTGTCAACCCCAATGCACTGACGTAGCATACACGGGATTCCCTACTTTTCCCACATCACGGGTGTTCAGGTCACCGACTCGGAGGTGAGAGATCATTAAGGAGTATCATACCGATTTTCATCAACCACCGGCTTTCTGAAATGCATCGTCCTTGACCATTCCTCGTCACAGTCTTTTGCGGATATTAAATTTGAATACATTATAACACACCGTTTTCAAATTGTCAAGGCCTTTCCTCAAAAATGTTTAAGATATTGCGCGTATTGAAAATCAAACTAAAGTGTGATATACTTTAATCAGATATAAGCCGATTTTTTCAGGGCACTTTCGCTGAGGGTGCCGAGGGAGCAGATCATATGAATACAGATTTTATCAAAAAGCTGAGCCTCAATAACCTCCTGAAGCTGCGGGAGGACTACGTTCTCGGAAGATGTGCGCCCGAGCTTGACAGAATGTTCACAGACGATGTTTCTGTCATAAACTTCAGGCTTGACGCGCTGACAGACCTGCTCGAAAACGACTTGCTGTTTGACGGCATCTCTCAGCTTCTGCCGGATATTTCCGTTCTGCGAGAGGTCCGCGCATTGAATACCGGTATGCCCTCAAAAGAAATCGAGGGCCTTTATACCATCAGAGATCTTAATATCTATGTCGGACTTATCGTAAAGCTGTATGAGATACTGGGCGGCTGCGAGGTCAGATCCGAGCTTTTCAGCGGACTTAAACGAGATGTTATCGCGGCAGCCGAGGACACCGGCTTTGAGGAACTGAAAAACAGCATTCCGGAAAATGCGGACATCATCACATCTTTGCAAAGCGTCACGATAGGGGTCAACCTTGACAGAGCGCTTCACCCTGTTGAGGCGGCAGTTGTAAGCCTGAACAAGGAAAAATTCACTTCGGGGAGAATAACCGACAGGATCATACGGCTCAGCGCCCCGAAAGAACGCAGCGCCTTGGCACAAATGACTTCCCTATTCTCAAACTCCTTGAACGATGAGGAACGCGAAAGGACAGGCAATGCGATCAACAGTGCGCTTTTCAAAGTCATAAAATCCTCCTTCAAGCAGTGGAAGCCTGCGATAAAGTCCTATATCTCTCAAAACACCGACTTCCTGGTCAACCGCGCAAACGATCTGCGCTTTCTTGTATCCGCTGCAACTCTGTGCCACAGGCTCAAGGAGGCAGGCTATCCGATTTGCAGGCCGAAGGTCTGCGAGATGAGCGAGAAAAAATTCAACGTTAAAGGGGCTTACTGCCCTGAGCTGGCGCTTGGAACAGTCAAAACGATAGGCAATGATATTGAGTTTGGCAACCTTGGCGAAAACAACGGTATGATCTACATATTCACGGGAGCAAACGGCGGAGGCAAGACGGTATTCGCAAAAACGATCGGGATCTGTCAGGCGCTGCTTCAGCTCGGCGTCTACATTCCGGCAGAGTATGCCGAGATCAGCCCTGCCAAGGAAATATTGGTTCACAGCTCGACCTCGCAGACTTCGATCTCACAAAGCCGCTTTACCGAGGAGTGCGCCAAGCTTAGCGCTGTCATGAAGCTTGTCAATGAGGACACGATGATACTGTGCGATGAGGCTCTTTCGGGAACAAGCGCATTTGAGGCAGCGGCGATCGCAGAGGAGGTCGTCAAAGCCATGAGCGCAAAGGGATGCCGGGGCATTTTTATCACTCACATCCATGAGCTTTCGGCTTTGCCGGATAAGCTGAACAAGCTGGAGGTATGCAGGTCAAGGATCGGCAATCTTGCTGTTCTGACCGATGAAGCATCTGGAGTACGCACCTACAAGACGGTTCGCGGAAAAGCTCCCGGCAAAAGCTATGCCTCGGATATCGCCGAAAAATACGGGCTGAGCTTTGATACTCTGATGAAAAACTGAGATAGTTTTAAGGCTACCTCCGCAGATCACGCAAAAGTCACAGGTAAGTTTCAGTCTGCATATAATGCTTATGTAAAGAACAAAGGCGTTCCGCTCACGGCTGTGCCGCGAGTAGGAGCGCTTTTTTGAAATACATCAGCGGGAGAGATGATCTATATGTGCGGAATATGCGGATTTTCAGATTTTGAGAACGATTTTGAACTATGCGGTGAAAGCGCCGAAAACCTGATCGCGATGCGGAAGGCTATCGACTACCGCGGCGGCGACGAGCATGGAGAGTATTTGCAAAAACACGTCGCTCTGGGGCACGCGCGGCTGTCTATCCGGGATATCTCAAACGGAAGTCAGCCTATGGTCAGGAAAAAAGACGGCCGCGAGTTTGCTGTCGTTTTCAACGGCGAGATATATAATACCGCTGAGCTTTGCGATATTCTCAGCGAAAGGGGCATTTATCCGGAAACAAGCTGCGACACCGAGGTTATCCTGCTTCTTTATATGGAGCTTGGGCAGAAGTTCGTTTCTCTGCTCAACGGGATATTTGCCTTCGTAATATGGGACGGCGCACGGGAACAGCTAATGCTTGCGCGCGACAGGTCGGGAGTCAAGCCTCTTTTTTATACAAAGCATAACAGTATGCTGCTTTTCGGCTCTGAGATAAAGTCGCTTTTCGCTCATCCAGCCGTTCATCCGGTAGTTGATTTGGACAGCTTTCGCGAAATATTCGCGGTCGGCCCTGCCAGAACACCCGGCTGCGGCGTTTTTGCAAACATAAGCGAGATCCTGCCTGCCCATTTCGCTGTATTTGACAGGCGCGGCTTATATGAGAAAAAATACTGGGAGCTTTCGGCTTCAATGCACACCGACAGCTACGAGCAGACGGTCGAAAAGGTATCATACCTTGTTCATGATGCGATAAAGAAGCAGATGGTTTCGGATGTTCCCGTGTGTTCTTTTCTTTCAGGCGGCATAGATTCAAGTATAGTTACGGCAGTCGCCTGCAAAGAGCTGGGCAGTCCGCTGGATTTCAACACCTTCTCTTTCGACTTTGCAGGAAACGACAGATATTTTGTGTCTAACAGCTTTCAGCCCGAACGCGACAATAAATACGTTGGAATAATGCTTGAGAAATATCCGACTAACCACAGCTTTCTGCTGTGTGATGAGGGAAAGCTTGTTTCTCTGCTGCGTGAGGCGACATACGCCAAGGATCTTCCCGGAATGGCTGATGTTGACGCATCTCTTCTCTGCTTTTGCGAAACGGTTGCAAGATCAAACAAGGTCGTGCTTACGGGAGAGTGCGCCGATGAGATCTTCGGCGGTTATCCGTGGTTTTACAAAAGCGAGCTGTGGTCAGACGACTTCTTTCCCTGGTCTAAGAATATGCAGACGCGTAAGCTCCTTTTAAACGATTCTTTTGCAAGATCGCTTGATCTTGAAAGCTATGCAAGCGAGAAATTCAAAAGCTCTCTGAAAAAAGCTCCTTTGACCGAAGGTGAAGGTCCGCAGCAGATAAGACACAGGCAGATATCATATCTAAATCAGGTCTGGTTTATGCAGACCCTTCTGGACCGCATGGACCGCACGAGTATGCATTACGGCCTTGAGGCAAGAGTGCCGTTCTGCGACCATCGCATTATAGAATATGTATACAATATACCGTGGGAAATGAAGTTCAGCGGCGGCGTTGAAAAGTCCCTGCTCCGCGAGGCATTCCGAGGAGAAATACCCGACGAAGTGCTTTTCCGGAAAAAGAGCCCCTATCCCAAGACCTACAGCCCGTTTTATGAACAGCTTCTTGCCAACAAACTCAAAACGATCTTAGCAGATCCGCAAAGCCCGCTTTGCTTTATATGCGACCCGGTCAAGGTCAAGGAGTTTTTGCAATCTCCGTCGGACTTAGGCAAGCCGTGGTTCGGTCAGCTCATGTCATCACCGCAGCTCATCGCATATTTTATCCAGCTGCAATATTGGTTCGAACTTTATGAGCCTGAGATTTTGATATAACAAAGAATTGCAACTCAAAGAGAAAGTTGTAATCAACTAAAAATGGGATTCCAAAGGGATAA
>DLOT01000049.1:6384-14796 GCA_002479715.1 Ruminococcus sp. UBA7477
CCCTGCAAGTGAGGGCGTTCCCTTATAAATTTATAATTTATCTATAAGCTAATAGCAGTACCGCCGCTAAGCGATACTGCTATTTGTTTTTCCTGTTCTACGAAACGTGCCAGGAGCTTTCCCATTCAACATATTCCCAGTCATCGGTATCAAATGCCGCTCTTACAGCTATACACATAAGTCCGATCTTTCTCTGTATATGCTCATTCTCAATGAACTGCTCAGCAGGATACAGCCTTGGATTCATTATGACCTCCATTATCCTCGCCTTATCCTCAAAAGAGTTGACCTGTGCGTAAAGATCATAGAAATACCAGTCATCTCCGTTTGAAAAATACGTATACTCCTCGGGAGCATCGAAATAATTCTCCATTCCGTAATACTCATATCCGTCAGGGTTGCATTCCGCCCAGGCCTCATCGGAAAGCAGCTCCGGATTGCGTTCATTGATAAAACTCTCGGTAGTATGCCACATCTCATGCGGGAAATTGCACTCCATGCTGTAGTTAATATCAAACACCATATCATACCATTCGCCCATTTTGATGGCGTAAGCGGCGCTGGTTTCATCAAGGATATGTCCTCCAAGAAAGATCCTGATGCCCGGCTCTCCGAGTATATTGTTGAACTGTTTAAAAAATCCTTCGGGATACTTTTCCAGCGAGGTTTCAAGCCCATTAAGAGAAAACTCTATACGTTCATATTCGTACTGCTTATCAAATTCCTCATTGGTCGTTTTGAAATCTATGGTCGGAGAATAGCTCTCACACTGATTTGACATATATATCTTTATGCCGTATTTCTTTTCAATTCTGTCCGCGCGCTCACGCAGATCTTCAAACCCCTGACCGACCTTGGTGTGATCCAGATCGACATAGCTGTCAAGCAGCGACTCGTCAACGGTCAGATATCCGTCAACATTCTCTGTGCCGAAGCTTCCGGTCTCTTCAAGCAGTGTAACATCTATCAGCCGAACGACCCACTTTTCATCATCGTCAAGCTGAACATAAGCAAACAGCTTTTCCTCCGGCATATAGGTCAGGCACATAACGTAGACGCCGCCCATCTCAACAGCTCCGATGCTGTAATTTCCTTTGCCGTCGGGGACCGCAAGATTCATTATATCAATACACCAGTTTTCGCCGTCGCCCTCAAATTCGGAGTCATCATACACATTGAATACGAGTATGTCGGAGCCTTTGACCGCAGAAAAGTAGCTGTCCTCCGGCATAACGATGCTTTTTACGGTTTCGTCGCTGTCTATCCTGTACATATATGTAGAGGCATCCGCGCCCTCCCCTGATGCTCCGCTGATAAACATACCGGTTTCGCCCATCTCAACATTATAAGCATCGCCGGTCAGCAATTTGACGGTTCCGCTGCTCACTTCAACCTCTGCAATGCTGCCCATTCCCTCATCAACAGTATTGAGTGTCTGAATCATGATATTCTTTTCGTCGGGCGATAAGCCGTATACATACTGGACCGGGAGATCTACGGAAAGCTCTAACTTTTCGGTCTTCCCTGTTTCAACGTCCAGCTTTACAAGCTCATCGCACACGGCAAACCAATAGGTACTGCCGTCCTTGGAAAAGCAGCCGGTATCATAATCAAATTCCAGATCGCGCTCATGCTCCAGATCCTTATTATAGAAGCTGAACAAAGAATCGCTGTATGTACGGGTTATTATTTTGTCGCCAACACTGCAAACGCTTACGAACCCTTGCATCTCCAACTCCTTAACGACATTTTTCTGCAAAATATCGACCACTTTTAAAGCTGTAACGGTGTCGTCATCAACATAGTCATAACACACGGCAAGCAGCTTTCCTTCGCCCAGCGAAAACAGCTGTGAACATTTTTGTATATCCTCACAGTCAAAGGACGAGATCAGCTGCTCCTGTCTGTAAGGCGCGGAAGGGTCGGGCGCGGTAGTAGTCGTTTCGGGCTGAGATATTTCGGCAGGGGCTGTCGTAGTAATATCAGCAGGAGGTTCGGCGACAGCAGAGGTCGTCTGTGAAACGGTCTCCGAAGACGAATCGCTTTCACTGCACGCGCAAAGCCCAAGAGTCATAACGGCAGCGGTAATATATGCTAATAATCTGTTTTTCACAAAATCATCTCCCTTTTTATTGTATCATATCAAAAAACATAAGTCAATGATTTAAACTATAGCTAACGACAAAATATTTTGGCGTTACTATTTGCCGATCCGCACGCAGCGAACGTAAGCGAGCGAATGTGCGAGGCAATAAAAAAATTATAGTGAAGGCAAATTCATTTTGACCTTCACTATAATTATATTTTCACGAACAAAAAAAGTCAAGGGGCTTTGGTCGGTCCCTGACTTTTTATATGTTTTGTATAAATTTCAGCTGCCTGTATTGTATACTATTCCGACAGCGACACATCCGAGGTTTCCGCTGAGATGAAAACCGCTTCAGGCTCGGTCACGACAGGCTCGGCGGCGGTCGTTTCCGTAGTAACGGTCGTTTCTTCCGGCGGCAGGGTCGTTTCCTCAGGCTGCGTCACCGCGGATGTCTCCAAAGGAGTTTTTGTAGTCGTTACGACAGGCTCGGCAGCAGTAGTAGTCGTGTCGGTCTCTGCCGGAACGCCGTTGTCCGCAGGTTCTGTCACACTCGGCTCCTCTGACGGAACAGCCTCCTCCAATTTTGAAATATCCTCTGTCTTACCGTATCTTTCAACGGCTACTCCGTTTTCGTCCGAACAAGCGACTTTTATCCCGCTGTAGTAATATCTCAGGATCTGGTCATACTTCAAGCCCTCATTGACGGCGAGAAGCTCAGCTCCCCTCTGTGACATTCCGACGCCGTGACCGTAGCCGTAGGTCGTGAAAGTAAACACACCGTTATTGTATGATATATCGAACGCGGTCGAGCGGAGCGCTCTGTTGCCCAGAATAGATGCTCTCAGAACGGCGCCTGTCAGCTTTTTTGTCGAGCCGCCGACTCTGCATCGTGAATAACCGCCTATTTTGATCGTATCAACATACTTACCGTAAGAACGCGAGGTGATCTCAAACCAGTTCTCAACATTCTCGGGGTCGAGAGTAATATCTGTTTTGCTTTCTATTATCCTCTTTATCTCTGCGGCAGTGAAGCTCGTCTTAACGCCGTAGTTGCAGTCAGCGCTGTCAAAGCTGCATGAAACCGACTTCAGATAAGGCAGTGATGACATCCATACGCACTCGCTGCCGAGCGAGCTTCCGGCTGTCGAGGCACAGAAAACCGCGTTGATGGGCTTGCCGTTATATGAGCATATCTGACCCTCAACGGCCTTGACTGCGTTCTCGATCTTTTTGTCATAACCGGATTTTACTGCTACGCACGGAACAAGCCCGTTTGCATCGCAATAGCGCAGATATGTGTAAACTGCGACAGCCTGCGCCTTTAGCGCCTCACTTGAAAAACTGCTGCCCATCTCGCCGTTTACTATCCTGCACACCATATCATAGCCGTTGCCTGAAACGACAGCGCCCGTATCTATCGACTTGACCGTATAATACTCCTCGGAGATATCTCTTGTCAAGCAGTCGCTGTGGGCATAAACCGTTCCCTCTGCGGCTGTTTTGCCTGTTCCCTCCGACTTAACAGTGAAGCTGATATCGGGATAAACTATCTTAGTTTCTTCCTGCTTCTCAGCCACATATATTTCCTCGCGGGTGAACTCCTCCAGCTCATATTCATCTATTCCCGCCTTCCACCATGTTTCGGTGGCATAAACAGTTTGCTCTGCGGGCTTAGCGGAGGTTGTCTGTACAGCGGAAACGACGCTCGTCTGCACATCTTCCTCCTGACACGGCGGCTCTTCTTCAAGCGCACCGCCTGCCAGTGCCGAGGCTGTTCCTGTCAGCGTCATAGCGATCGCTACCGCACCTGCCGTGAAATGGAGCTGCAATCTCCTCATTATCTTTTTTCCGTCGTGTCTGAAATCCTCGGTGACGCTGCCCATCATAATCATAGCTCCTGCCGCGCTTTTTATCTTTTGCGGCATAGAGGCCAGTTTGTCTTTAAGCTTAAAAGCTTGCATAGATGTCAAAAATCCTTTCCAAAATGCTGTGAAATAAAACGCCGAAAAAGCCAAGACTTCTCTTGACTTTTCGGCAAAATGATCTTAGTTCTTAAAAAACCTCTGTCCGTCTATTTCTATACAGAAGGTAAGCGACTCGAACCAATCCCTTGTTCCCGCAAGCTTAGGCGAGTAAAAGAAGAATGCTCCGTTAGAACCGTCCTCACCGGCGAGAGCCCTGTAAACGCAGTTTATTGTACTCTCTGAAGGTGTGACCGACTTGTTGTAATACTTTCTTATTGCGGTAAACTGATTTTTCGCAGTCAGAACCGACTTGATCGTATTGCCGAACTTAGGCGACTGCACCCTGTTGACGATAGTGCCCGCGACAGCCATCTTAGCGGCGTCCGAGCAGCCTCCTGCCTCACCCTCGAGGACATAGCAGAACATCTCAAACTCCTCGTCGGTGCAAGGGATGACCCATTCTCCGTCAGCGGCCTGAACGTCACCACCCGCAGCGTCTGCCTTGGGAGCCTCTGTTTTGGGAGCAGTTGTAGTCTGCTTCTTTGCAGTCGTTGTCTGCTTCTTGGTAGTCGTCTGCTTCTTTGTAGTAGTTGTTGTAGTCGTTGTTGTGGTGGTAGTAGTTGTGGTGGTCGTCGTAGTAGTTGCTATGCTGTCATCGACCTCGATAAAGTCATAATCCCCGACAGCGGCCTTCCACCAACTCACTGTTGCTATGATCGGCTGTTCCTCCGCCTCTTCTGCTGTTGTTGTAACGGCAGGTGTTACCGCCTTGGCGGCTGTTGTAGACGTGACCGAGAAGCTAGCGTCAGCGCTGGCGATCACATCGTCAGCAGTGCTTTCGCTGCTGAGTCCCAAAAGGCCCACCGCGCAGATAGTTCCGACGCACAAAGCGCCGAAGCCGAGCATAGAGGTTATCCTTGAGAGCCTGCTTTTTTTAGCGGCAGGCTGCTGCGTAAGTCCGTTTTCTTTGTTGTTGGTATTATACTCCATTGAAAATACACGCCTTTCCGAAAGCGGCTTGCCGCTTTCTTTGAGTCTGTTTTTCCGAAAAATCCTCTCCAAGTCATTTTCGAATATCCGGGCGCCGCGTTTATTTATATATGTACGGCTGCCGTTTATCAGTTTCTGTAAACCTTCTTATGTCCCCACGAATTTATCCATCTCTGCGGGAAGTATATATCAGCGTTATCCTTGTCCTCATAGGTTTCCACGAGAGCGTCAACGTCCTCACCGGGTCTGAGCTTACGAGCGACTATCACCCATCTCATATCGTTGATATCGCTTGAACAGGTCGAAAGTGTGATAAACTTGTCATCCTCGTTAACGTCTATCCCGCTTGAATACCATGAGCGCTTGCTCATCTCTTCTTTCCAGGTTGCGAACGGACGGTTGCTGTTGAAATTCCTGTACCCGATGTAGTTGAACACATTTCCGTTGTCCTGATTTTCATAAATATTGAACATCGAGCAGTACAAGATTATATACTTTTCCTCGCTTGTTGAATAAAGCGTGTTAAATGTGATCACAGGGTTTGCCTTGAGAAAATCGACTCCCGATTTATACTCGTCGAGCCTTCCGAAGAAGGTTCCCGCCATCATGTTGTGACCGAAGATGGTGATATTGTCGGTTCTTTCTCCGGGAACTATCGAGCTTGCATAATCCATGAAGATCGTTCCGCCCGAGTAATTCGGATTGCCCTTGATATCCGTGTTAAGATAGTAGTCGTTATCGTCGCCCTTAACCACGGGATAATCTATATACGGACTTCCGTCAGCACCGACCAGTGTTTCGATGGTTATCCAGCCCACAACATCCTCATTCGTTTCCAGAAGGGGCTTCCAGCTTTCGCCGATCTCCAGCGAATACTCAACATTCTCGCCTCCCTGAGGAGCGTCTGTCTTATAATCGTCACCGGAATGCTCTACCGACTGGGCGTTGCCGCTCTGATTTTCGCCTTGATTTGCAAAATTCGTCGGCTTGATCGCCTGCATCTCGTTTATCAGCTCATTTGTTTTTGCGTTGCCGTTAAGATAGTCTGTCAGTTCGCTGAGCGAAAAACAGAATACCGCGATCGAAGCGATAAACACAAGCTTTCTTACCACTTCCGAAATACCGTCATGCCTCCACGGCAAAAAGTATTTGAAGAACCGGATAAAGAAGTTTTCCTTCTTTTCTCTCCGCTGATCGTTCCGACCAAAGCTCTCAAGCTCATTCATCATAGACATTATACATTCACCTCGCTGACATCAAGACCAAGCAGCTGTGCGACCATGCACAGCGCCTGAACTGCCGTTTCCGTGCGGATAACTTCTCTTGTCGGATCTTCAAAGCGCTCATAGAGCTTCAGATTTCTGACAAGCTCCCTTTCGGAGCTGACAGCCGAAACGAAAACCGTTCCTGCCGGGTTGCCCTTCTCATCGCTTTGAGGGCCTGCGATTCCTGTAATGCCTACTCCTATCTGCGCCCCGCTCAAATCCCTGACGGCTCTGGCCATAGCCGTTGCCGTTTCACTTGAATACACGCCGTATTCTTCAATCACTCCGCCGTCCACACCAAGGTAGTCGCGCTTTGCTCTTTCCGAATATGTACACATCCCAAGCTCAAATATCTTTGACGCCCCTGGCACAGATGTGATGCAAAAGCTGAGAAGCCCGCCTGTACAGCTTTCGGCTGTGGCTATGGTTATCCCCTGCTCACATAGATATTTTACTACAAAACCTGTAACCTTGTCAAGTCTTTCTGTAACCGCTTTGTCACTTTTAGCAATTATCACGAATACGCATCTCCGTTTTACTATACTTCTTACATAAAAATCGGCTCTGTTGTGAATAATATTTTAATTCTCAGTATCGGCTTAACCAATTTGCTGTAATAAATTGGTTACAAACCGTAACCTTTATTTTGCGTTGATCGTGTAAGCCCGTGTGTTTTCGACAGCCTCGGCGATCATCGGTTCATAGTCAAAAGCCAGCTGCGCCGCGATAACATCCGTGACATTCGGCCTTGTTTTGGGATGCTTTGGTGTGAACACCGTGCAGCAGTCCTCATAAGGCTCGATAGACGTTTCAAAGGTCTTGATCTTTCTTGCCACCGCGACGATCTCCGATTTATCCATACCTATAAGAGGTCTGAACACCGGGATACGACAGGCATTGTCTGTGCAGACGACAGCATCCATAGTCTGGCTTGCGACCTGCCCGAGGCTTTCGCCTGTTATAAGGCAGCTCAGATTTTCCTTCTCGCAGATCCTTTGAGCGATCTCCATCATAAGGCGGCGCATAAGTATCGTAAAAAGCTCCTCGGGGGCATTATCGCGAAGCGCCTCCTGAATTTTTGTGAACGGAACACAGTGGAAATTGACGGATCCGCAGTAGCGTGCCATAAGCGATGCCAGCTTTTCGACCTTGAGCCTTGCCCTTTCCGAGGTATAAGGCGGGGATTCAAAATGTATTGCCGAAATGACGACTCCCCTTTTAGCCATCATGACGCCTGCAACAGGCGAGTCGATGCCGCCTGACAGCAGAAGCATACCTCTGCCGGAGGTTCCTACCGGTATCCCTCCCGCGCCGTCCTCCGCGCCTGCGTGGATAAAGGCTTTCTCCCTGATCTCAACATTGACCGTTACCTCGGGATTATGCACATCGACGGAAAGATTTGGGAATTTATCTATCAGATATTCCCCGAGCAGTGTGCAGATCTCGGGAGAATTCATACCAAAGCTCTTATCTGAACGCTTTGAGCGAACCTTAAAGGTCTTAGCGGTGCTCAGGGTATCTCCGAGATATTCAGCCGCAGACTGCTTTATTGCCTCAAAATCCTTTTCGACCTCTGCGGCTCTGGCTATCTTGACTATTCCGAAGATGCAGCGGACTCTGTCCATGACCTCCTCGAAATCCGTTTCATCGTCCAGCGGACGTATGTATAGGGTAGACTGAGCTTTCCAATAGTCGAACCTGCCGAGCGGCTTGAGTCTTCTGCGAACGTTTCTTGCAAGGGCGTCCTCAAAGGAGCATCGGTTAAGACCCTTTAACACGATTTCGCCGAACTTGGCGAGAATTATTTCTTTCATTAGCGTCCTCCTTTTATTTTAGCAAGCGCCCCTGCCTCGGCGAGCGCCCTGCAAAACTCTGCGATATCGCTCTCGGTCGTTTCAGCCGAAAAGCTTATCCGCAGTGTTGAATCGGCGATCGCGTCGGGGATCTTAAACTCCTTCAGCACCGAGCTTTTCTTTCCCTTCGAGCAAGCCGATCCGCTTGATACGCATATTCCGCGCTCGCTCATAAAGTTCAGCAGCGTTTCTGATTTGTAGCCCTTCATTGCGATCGAGCAGATATACGGCAGACCGTCGGCAGGCGAATT
>DLOT01000049.1:14859-34948 GCA_002479715.1 Ruminococcus sp. UBA7477
CCGCGCCGAAGCCCGCGATCGCCGGAACATTCTCCGTCCCCGAGCGAAAGCCTTTTTCCTGACCGCCGCCCAGCATAAACGGGCTGAGCGATACACCCTTTCTCACATAGAGCGCGCCGACTCCCTTCGGGGCATAGATCTTATGACCACTCATCGAGATAAGATCAGCCTTGAAGGAGCTGACCCTGATCGGCAGCTTCATAAAGCCCTGAACCGCGTCACAGTGTGTGATGCAGTCGGGATATTTTCTTTTGATTGCAGCAAACACCTTTTCCACGGGCATTATCGCGCCCGTTTCGTTATTCACCATCATACAGCTTACAAGGCTTGTCTTATCGTTGACGGCCTCTGTTATCGCCTCGGCTGTTATAAGCCCGTCAGCGTCGGGGCTGATCCTGACCACCTCTGCGCCCAGAGCTGCCAATCTGTCAAAGGCAGCTTTTACCGAAGGATGCTCAACTGTTGTTGTGACGACTCTCGGCTTGCGTTTTATCCTCTTTTCTGCCGCACCGAGGATCGCCGTATTGTTGCTTTCCGTCGCGCCGGAGGTAAAGAATATACATTCGTCCTCACAGCCCAGCGCCTTGGCGATCTCTTCCCGCGCCTGTGTGACGGTTTTCTCAGCCTCTATCCCCTTGAAATGTCTGCTTGACGGGTTGCCGAACACCTCCGTCAAGGCTCTCGTCGCCGCCTCAACCGCCTCGGCACACGGCCTTGTTGTAGCCGCATTATCCAGATATATCATTGTCATCAATCCTTTTTCAAGCTTTCCCGGCTTTTTCCTACAAGACTGTCCTCAACATACTGCTCATATGTGACCTTGCCAGTGACCGCGGTTTTGGTGAAAGAGCCGTTTTTCTTGCCGTCTCTCCATATCCCCTCGTATCTGCTTCCGAAGCGGTCGGTCATAACGCCCTTACCGCTTGCCGAGCCCAAAACAAACTCTCCTTCAAACCTGTCGCCGTCGATAAAGACCATTTTACCCCTGCCGTGCGGCAGATCGCTGCGCCACTCGCCGTCATAGAATTTGCCGTCCGGGCCGCTGTAAACTCCTCTGCCGCACCGCTTGCCGTCCTTCATCATGCCGCGGTATTCGCTTCCGTCTGCATTTTTGCAGATCATTTTGCCGTTTTGCCTGCCGTCCTTCCACTCGCCCTTGCAGACCGAGCCGTCGCTGAGGGTCATAGTTCCCATGCCGCAGGGTTTCCCCTGCTCAAACTCGCCGCGGTAGGTCTTTCCGCTGGAATATTTATAAATGCCGAAGCCGTGCGGAACAGTTCCGCTGGCCTGACCTATGTATCTCTCGCCGAACGGAAACTCGACAGCAACTCGGTTCCCCGCTCGGATCATCAGCCAAAGCCTTTCAAAAAGCGTTAATTTTTCGCTCATCGTATCACTTCCATAACACTAGCATATACATATTGATTATACCACATTGCCTTTCAAATTGCAAGCGCAGACCCCTGTCGAGTCTCTCGGCGGCGCGCAAAAACAAAAAAACAGCCCCCGAAAACTCCCGGAGGCTGCAATGCAAGTATTCTTTTGTTGTATCGGTGTTTGCTTAACCGACCAGACCCGAACGCTCAACGCCCTCGATAAAGTATTTTTGCAGGAAAATATACATTATCAGTATAGGCGCGATCGTGAGGATACATCCGGACTCGAGCCAAACGATCATAGCTCTGATACCCGGCGACTGGTTGTTGAACAGTCTTGAGGTAAGCTCCGCGTCGAGGTTGCGAAGCATGAGAGCGATGGTATCGTTTTTCGTAAAGAACGAAGACGAAACATAGTAATCGTTCCAATACCAAACGATCGAGAACAGGAATACGGTCAGGAATGAGGTTCTGGCGTTAGGGACCATAACCTTGATGAATGTCTTGAACGGTCCGCAGCCGTCGAGATAGGCGGCGTCCTCAAGCTCCTTCGGAAGTCCTCTGAAGAACTGTCTGAAGATGAGTATGAACAGACCGGCTCTAATGCCGTTTGCGAACATCGCAGGCAGATACATTGTCCAGCCCGAGTTGATGAGCGAAATCGTTTCGCCGCCGTTGAACAGCGGGATAATTCCGAACAGATCAAAGAACGCGTACTGCAAATACATCGGGATAGTGATGATCTGCGGCGGAACCAGTATCATAGCGATAACAATGGCAAACAGAATATTCTTGCCCTTGAAATCAAATCTTGCGAAGCCGTAGCCTGTGATCGAGCAGGTAACGACCTGAAGCAGCGAGGCAATAAGGTTGAGCCTTACTGTGGTCAATACCGTTGAGCCGTAGCTCATGATCTTGTATGTATCCTTGATGTTCTGGAGCGTAAAGCTCTTGGGTATCCATACGATAGACGGGTCGTTCATCTGTTCATTCGGACGAAACGCTGTCGACAGCATGAATATCATCGGATAAAGGATTACAAAGCACATTCCGAAAAGGATAAGAAATCTGAATATCGGCCAAACGATACCGATGATCCGCTTATTTCTGTTATAACGTATTTGCTCGGGCGTAAGGTAATTTTCTATGCCCTCTTCCTTCATTCGCTTGTAGCGCGCCTTTCTGAGGCGCTGCATTTCTTTTTCAAATTGACGTTCTTCTCTAGCAGATGCCATTGTAATCCCCCCTTATCCTACTTCGTAATAAACGAATTTATTGACTATGCCGAGTATTATTCCAAGAGCCACTGCTACTATAATGAAGTAAGCCCACAGCATAGCCGCCTGATAGCCGAACTCCCAGTTCTTGCTCATTGCAAGGATGATCTCCATTACTTGGTTATCCGCCGCAACGAACGAGTCAACAACCGTGTAAACGAGCGAAGCAACGATCATCGGGCTGATGCTCGGCAGGGTGATCTTCCAGAAAAATTCCCAAGAAGTTGCACCTTCCATCTGAGCCGCTTCCTTTGCGGACGGCGAGATATTTTGCAGTGCTGCAAGGAACAGCAGGATCTGGATACCGGAGTTCCAGACAAGGTTGAATATATCGCTTGTCAGGGTATTTATGATCTCCGTCAGCTTATCGCTTATGTTGTAGATGCCGAGGTAGGTGAGCAACTCGCCGACGAGGTCGGTTTCAAACAGTGAGTTGAACTGCTCTGATCCGCCGTTATATCCGCCGGAATTCATGTTACCGTTGATAATGTCGATAACAGGACCGGTTGCGATGATAACAGGGAGGAAGAATACTGCTCTTGCAAAGGTACGTCCCTTAAACTTCTGATTGAGGATGATCGCGATGAATATCGAGAAGATCAGGATCAGAGGTGTTTTCAGACCGGTGTCCTTCAAAACTTCCACCAGAGCCTGCTTGTAATTCGGGTGGATATTGAACGCCTGCTTATAGTTTTTTAGACCGATAAATTCAAGCTCCATTCCGCCGCCCTCTGTTTTCGGCAGGGTGTTGCAGAATGACCAGATGATAGATTCGATGACGGGCATTATGAAGAAGTAGATAGTTCCGAGGAACCAAAGGGCTATAAAGCCGTAGCCGTAAAGGCTCTTTCTTCTCTCATAAGGGATCTTCATACCCTTTTGCTTTGGAGGCTTAACCGCGGCTGCCGCCGGGNNATCCCCGGGGGCTTCCGCTATTATCTTCTCAGCAGGATCGCCGATGACATCTTCGGTTTCCTCCGAAGCCTCTGCGGCAGTGCTTTCCATTGCTTCTGCGGAAGCTTCAACAGCTTCTTCGACCTTGTTTGCGTCGATGTTATTATTATTACTCATTAGCTCAACAAACCTCCCGTCATAGTAGTTTTGCTAAGGTCCAGGCTTACTCCGTCAACCGTTACTGTGACGTTGTCCAGATCGACAACAACTGTAACATCCGAAGCTCCCTCGCCGCTGTAGGTAGTTGTAAGAACATTTCCCTCGCGCTCGAAATTGGAAATCGTCATTGACGACAGCTTCTTGAGAGCCTGCGTCGCAACCTCGTTCTGCGCTGCCGCAATATCCATCCAAGCCTTGTAGTTAGCATAATAGAGGTCGTCGTAATCGGTATCAGAGATCTCCTGCGCGTCCTCATAGATCATATCGTAGTGCAGTCCCGAGCCGTAGGCTATCGAAAGGAGGAAGGCCTCCTGAGCGTCGGAGCATTTATTGATCGCTACCGATGAATAAGGAACGTAGCCGTGGATAACCATCTGATAGAACGGGATATCGTAGTCGGTAATGTTAAAGCCGCTCGAGTAGATCGGAACATCGGTTATATGAGATGCATACTTTATCACGTAAGCGTTTGCTCCGTCGCAGAGTATCTTGTCGATACCTCCGTTTGTTGCCTCTTCATATCCAGCAACGATCTTGTTCTTGGTTTCGTCTCTTACCGATTTTTCCTTCTTGAGGAAGTCTGAAACCAGTGCGGTCGAGAAATTGCCGTAAGAGATATTTTTCTGACCCTTATCGTTGAAACTGTCAAGGATCTGTCCAAACACCTTGCCGTATGCATTCGGAGTCAGCAATGCGGGAGAAACTCCTTTTTCCTCGTAGCCGAAAGCGATCGAGTAGCTTGACTGTCTTGAATAAGCGTTTGAAACTCTGATCGCAGTGCTTGTCAGCGTCCAGTAGCCCCAAGTCGAGCTGTTCATTGTGAGGTTATCCATTGTCGGATAAAGCTCTCCGCCGACACTGTCGATATAGCTCTGAAGATCCTCAAAATCGCTCTTGCCGCCGAGTGTTCCGGAGGGCTTGAACTTAGTTGAGATATTTTGCTTGATGAGCTTGTTCGTCCAGTCGTTGTATCCGACTACCATATCGGATACGCCCTTGTCTGATAGATCCTCAAGTATGCTCTTGGCGTCCTCAAACTCTGTCATAGCCGTTTTCAGGCTGACGGGAACTCCGAGGATCGAGCGCTGCTTCATAACACCGCCGTAGAAGTCGATGTAGAAATTATAGGAATCGCTCTCTGTCGAAGCGGTAAGTCCGTTTTCGATAAGGTGGTTTCTGTAGACCTGAGCAACGTCCGCGTAGTTCACGCCGCCATCCTTTTCGATAGGAACATACAGCACCGAGATCTTCGGGGTGGCGATGCCGCCCTTTTCAAATACGGTAAGCTTATTGCCCGAGTCGCCGCTCATGTAGTAGGTATCGGTCGAACGAAGCTCGAACGTAAAGTAGCTCGTGTTATAGGACTGATTGCTCTGTCCGCTGACCTGAGCGCATACATTGGCATTTGCGTCGCCGTCGTCGGCTATGGCCACCAGACCGTTCTCGCCGCAAACCGTTGCGGTAACAGGCAGATAAGCCTGATCGGTGATCTTCGGAGCTGTCAGCGGAACCGCTGTGTAATCTCTGCCGTAGATCTTCTGGTTATAGGTGTTATAGCCGCTCTTACCGTTGTTATATTCGATAACGGCACCGGAGCCGTCCGGAACGATCATATAGCCCTCGACCTTATTGCCGTCGATATCCGTTGCGGGTGCCGCACCGAACTGAGGTGTCAGCGCAAGGTTCGTAATGACCATGCCGTTTTCCTCAGAGGAGTTCTTCTCAACGATATTAGCCGTTTCGACAGCGACCCTGAGGCCGTCCTCCTCGAGCGTATAGGTAACGGGAACCGTGATCTTCGGCTTTTTGAAGTCATAAGTGATCTGGATACCGTTATCAATATTCTTTGCCTTTTCCGTCACGCCGTTCATAGCCGAATATACCGATTTAGTGGTACGCTTGCTCTGTTCAAGCTCGGCGTAAGTCAGGATGAGGTTTGAAGATATCTGCCTTCTCTGGGCCTCCTTCATCGTAGTGCCCTTCATCTGATTGATAACCGTGTCGTCGGCAAAGGCGTTTATCGGAGCGCTCCACCAATACTTGCCTGTTGACTTGACATACAGACAAAGCTTTGATGCCGCCGTATCCTCAGCGTCCTTGTCGTCCCTCTCACCGTTATCGTAGTAGAGGATAAACTTGTCGTTTTCTGCCACCTGTTCGCAAAACTGCAGCGCCTGCTCGTCGGTAACCTTCGCGATAAGCTCGTCGTCCCCTTCATCCTCATCGTCGCCCTCATCGCCGCCATCTTCGGCTTCCTGAGTGGTTTCCGAGGTTGAAGTTTCATCGTCGGCCAAGGCTGTCAGCCCGGAGCCGGCAGGAACGAGCATCGTAAGAACGAGTGCAAATACAAGTAGCTTTTTCCATTTTTTCTGCATTCTTTACACCACCGTTTCTTAACCGCGAATTCTATACGAAATTTCCGTATAAATCGAGTAGATAAATACATATACCTGCTGGAAGAGCGAGAGGAGGAGTATTACCAGAAACAGTATCAACAGCATGGCGACCAATGAAAGAATCATTGAAGCCAGAGTTTTCAGAACCGTATACTGGTGAACGGCCTTCATTGCCTGGAACATCAGCAGGACAGACCAGCCGAGGCCGAGATAGTAGATCGCGTTGAGCCAGATAGCTTCATCGAGGACCAAAAAGTTCGATGCGAAAACCATCACAAAAACGCCTACTATATAAGGTACAAGTGCGTAAGCAGAGTTTATGCAGATCTGCTTTAAGCGTCCCTCTCCGTCGAGAAGCGTGCATACCGACCAGTTGGCTATTACCCAAGTGAAGAAGTATACAACGCTCTGAACGAGCAGCGGAACTATGTTGAAGATCTTGGTATATGCTGTGTTAAACGCAAAGCCGAGCAGCTGGCGGTTCGCGACCATCGCAACGAAAAGCAGTACGACTATTCCCATTGAAACCTTCATAGAGCCTTGCTTTTTCCAGCGCAGATCCTCAAAGCCTTCGATCGGGTGGAAGATAACGTGCTTCAGCCAGCCCATTGTGGTAAACTCATACATTATTCATCCGCCTCCTCTGCTTCGCTTTCGGCCTGTGCCGCTTCGGCAGCAAGCTCTGCCTCATGTTCAAGCTCTTTCTTGGTTTTCTTGCGTTCGACCTGTTTCTTTTCCTTGCGAACGTGCTTCTTGATTATTCCCTTTTTCTTGAGTATGGAGAGTACGATCGCCAGTATGAATATAAGTACGATTACTATGAATACCAGATAGAAGTTATCCTGAAGCCACTGCTCACGGTAATACTTGAAGGCCTTATCGTAGCTTCTTCTTGCGTAAGCGTCCTTAAAGTAGTCCATCGCCAGCTTGTATTCGCCTTCCTTCAGAGCAGCCTTGCCGAGACCCAACAGAGCAAACGCGCAGGTGCCGTCGCGGGCGATTACTTCTTCCCAGTAGGGCTTAGCCTCGAGGTACTTACCCTCGTCATAAAGCAGGACAGCCGCTTTGAGATATTCACCGTAAAGGGTTGTCGTATAGACCGTTATATCGTTCTTGATACCGTCTACAATATAAACGTTATTGTTGGCTGTTTCCAGAGCATTGGGGCCTGTGAAGCTTCCCTTCTGGTCGGAGTTGGTGTTGTAGGTTCCGAAGATTGTTACAAGCGTACATTCCTCATCGTATACGAACACACGTCCCGTAGCGTAGTCAAGAATATTTATGAAGCCGTCGCTGTCGATGTCTATATCCGTCAGACGGGTCGTGTAAGAGGTATTTGTCGCAGCGTCGTAGGTATTGGCTCCGGCGTCGCCGAAAATGTAGGTATTGCCGGCGTCGTTGTTCCAGATGTTATAGCCTGCGGCGTTGAGCTTCTTTACCGCGTCGGTCGTAACGTTTGAAGCTTCGGTTACGGTGTAGATAAAGCCCTCGGCGTCGATATCGAAGTTCTTATACTCTACAGGAGCAGCGCTCTGCATCGACTTGAGCTGTTCATCGGAAGCGAAAACTCGCCAAATCCTTCTTCTGATGATCTCTGCGGTTACCTCAACTCTGTTGGCGCCGTAGAAGCCCTGGAACTCGCCGAGGCTGTTGAACTGTGCCGAACCGGAGTTTACCGAAGTACAAACCGCGTAGATATTCTTTGCTCCGTCCACGAGTATCTTCTCGGGAAGGAAGGTCTTAGACTTATAGATCGGTGTGTCTGGCATTCCGATCTCCAGAACGCATTCGCAGGTGTTCATTGAAGTTACTTTGCACTGAACTATCCTCGAATTCTGCGTATCGCCGATATACATCATTATATCGCCGTTTTCCTCGACCGTTACAAACACGCCCTGCGGCTCATTGAAGTTCGCGACGCCGCTCGGTACACCGTCGATCGCGGAATAGCAGCCGATCAGCTGCAGATCTTTGTCAAGACGAAGTATTCTCGAATTTTTGGTATCGGCTACCCAAAACTCATTTTTCACGTCTTCATAGAAAATATCCTTAGCACCGTTAAGGTCTATCGGCGCTGATTCACTGATATAAAGCTCGTCTTCCGGGTCTGTAAGTCTTTCGAGATTCATATCATATCCGGTATATGTATTGTATACCTTATAGCCTGCCTGCGCCGGAATAGCGTCATCCCAGTAATCGTAGCAATAGGAATCATACGGCTCAGCGGCAAAGGCGGTCGATGCCATCGCCGAACAAGCACACACAAGCGAAATTCCCAGCACGGCAGCTCTTCTGAATGCTTTTCTCATTTGCATTGATTTCACCTATTTCCTTTTTATAAATTTAAGTTAACAAACTGTCTTTATAATGACCGCTTAGTCCTTGATACCTGAGTTCGCCATGGTTTCCATAACGTTGCTCTGAGCTACAAGGAAAACAATCAGCGGAGGAAGCATAAGTATAACCGATGTAGCAAATGTTACGCCCTGACGGGCAATACCGGTAGCTGCGATCTGCTGCATGATCGTCGGCAGAGTTTTCAGCTCCTCGGAGTAGATGATAGTTCCGCTCTGCTTGTTCCAGGCATCCTGGAAGGCGAAGATTATCAGCGTCATGATAGCAGGCTTCTGGTTAGGTACTACTACCTGCCAGCATATCCTGAAAAGTCCCGCGCCGTCAACCTTTGCGGCCTCTATCATAGAGTCATGAATAGTTGACATACTCTGACGCATGAGGAAGAGTCCGAGCGGCGTCGCGATACTCGGCAATATCAGTGCCCAGTAGGAGTCGATGATACCGATCGTCGCCATAACGAGGAACTGGATGATCCATGTCGCGGACGATGTGAAAAGCAGGGCAGTAACGATAATCTTATTGATAAACTTGTTGCCCGGGAATTTGCACTTTGAAAGCACAAACGCGGCGCAGCAGCAAACGAATACGTTGCATACCGTTACGACGAGCGAAACATAAAGGCTGTTGAATATGTATCTTGAAAGCGGCACCCAAAGGCTGGTTGCGACCTTCATCATATCCGAATAGTTTTTGCCTGTAGGGTTCAGAACGTAGAGCTTAGGCGGGAAAACGAAAAGCTCTTCGATAGGCTTGAATGACTGGATCACGGCATAGTAGATCGGGAAAATCATAAATATACCGGTGATGCAGAGAAACAGGAATATACAGATGTTACCGCCTCTCGATGCGGTTATCTTCCGGTTGTTCTTCTTGACCTTGACGGTGTCGATGTCAACCTTCTTTTTCTTTTTTGCCATTTCTCAGTCACCCCCTAGTCCACATATTTGCTGAGCGCCCATGTGATCAGCTTGTTTACAAGCAGCATTACTATGAACAGCACCAAGCATATCGCGGAAGCATAGCCCATCTCATATCTTATCCATCCGTAGTCTGTCGCGTGGTTCATGATCGTATGCGCCGCATAGTCGGTTGAAGGCAGACCGACTAGGTTCTGCGAAACTGTTCCGACCGTAAACGAAGCTGAGATCTGAAGAACGGCGGCGAAGAGCAGCTGCGGTCCCATTGAAGGAACTGTGATGAGGAAAAGCTCCTGCCATCTGTTTTTGATTCCCTCAATCGCGCCCGCCTCATACATTGACTTGTCGATGTTCTGGAAGCCCGCGCGGAGCGAGAGGAAGCCTGCGCCCATCGAGATCCACAACTGAACTATGATACATACGCCCATGATGAACTTTGTATCAGTCAGCCACTGGTTAGGCGAGTTGAGGAAGCCCAGGTCGATGAGGATAGCGTTTATGTAACCCTTGGAGTCGCCCGAAAGGAGCAGCTGCCAGATTACATATGCCGAGGTCGTCATCGAAGGCGCGTAGAATACGAATGTGAAGAATGTTTTGAGGACCGGGTGCATCTCGTTTATGAGCCAAGCCAGGATAAAGCTCAGAATATACGAGAACGGACCGGTGAACACTGCAAAGACCAGAGTATTCTGGATAGCTGTCATGAATACGTCGTCATTGAGAAACAGTGTGTAGAAGTTTGACAGTCCCGTCCATTCGGGGAACTGTGCCATATTAAAGTTAGTGAACGCCAAAGGAAGTGTGATAATAACAGGGATTACCGTGAATATGATAAACAGTATCATAAACGGCAGCATCATAAAGTAGCATGACTTGTTCACAGCCATCATGTGAAGAGTATACTTCAGCTTGCTCTGCTTGTTCATCGGCACTTCCACGTCCAGCGCAGCGTTTTTTGCCAATTCTTACTCCCCCTTTACTCATCAAGCAGTCCGAGGTCTTCGAGCTTACGCTGGATCTCGGCGTTGATATCTCTGTTGTACCACATCAGGGTATCTCTTGGATTTTCGGCGTCGTTGACAACGCTTCTGAATGCGTTGACAAGGTTTCTCGTTACGCCGTAGGTTGCGGGAATGATCGGGATCTCAACCTGCTGCTCGAGCTGCTTGAGCAGTACGGCAAGCTCTGACTGAGTCCATGAAAGCTGCTTGAGAGCTTCGACGTTTGCTGTATCGAAACGTCCGAGAGTTCCCAGAACCGCTTCAATGTCATTAGCATACTCTACCTGAGCGTCGGTAGATGTGAACCACTTGATGAAATCCCATGCGGCTTCCTTATCAGAGCAAGCTGAGAAGATGATCGCGCCCGAGCCGGAGGAGTTGGAAGCATGGTTTATTGTGCCGTCCGCCTGTTTTGTTCCGGGAACGAGTGTGAAGCCCCACGAGCCCTTGATTTCAGGAGCTGTCGCATAGAGCGTGTTATAGAATGTATATCCCTGCAATACCACCGGCATCTGACCTGTTCTGAAACGTGTCAGCGCGTCATAGGTCTGCTGGAAGCTGTATTTTGTATAGAACTCCGTCCACATATCGAAGGCGTCTATACAGGTCTGGTTTTCAAATGTTGTTTCAGTCAGGTCCTCATTATAGAAGTTGAGTCCCTGCTGCAATATGAGCATTGCAAAAGTGTTGCCTGCTTCGGTCGTTGTCGGAACGGTCGTTGTGCCGTTCTGAGTGGTATTCACCGGCAGGATCAGTCCGACCTCAAGATAGTTTCTCTGAAGGGTCGGCAGGATAGAGATAAGGTCATCCCATGTCTGGATATCCGTAGAACCGTCGATACCGTACTCCATCAGGATATCATCGCGGTAGAACATTACGGGGAAGGTCTGCTGAATAGGCAGTGCATAAACGCCGCCGTTGTATGTATACAGCGTCATAGCGTCCTTTGAATACTGCTTGATCTGCTCGTCATAGCCTTCATATCCCGAGATATCGACTATCAGGTCACGGGCCGCCAGCTGGATCGGGTAGTCGCCGCCCATAAACAAACCTATATCCGGACCCTTGCCTGCCATGGTCGATTCAAGGATACCTCCCTGAACCAGCTTCAGAGCGATCTTGGTTTTAGCGTTCGGATTATAGTCATTTTCGATCATCGCTCTTACTACCTGCGCCTGGTCACGGCCGAGGGTTATCCAGCAGCTCAGAGTGTTGTCATCGCCCTCGTTTTCGGAAAGCGAGTTATAATCCTCGAAGAAGGAACCTATGAATGCGAGGAAGCTGAACTTGAGTCCTGAGAAGAACGAGCTTTTTACGCTTGTGAAGTCCTTGGAGGAAGGAGCGATCTCGATCATATCAAGCTCCAGCGGCTGCTCTCTGTAGGTGAGCATCCAAGAAGAAAGTGCTGTAACGTTATCCTTGATCTGCGACATCAGAGAAGCGATCTTATAGGGCTTATCTATGCACTTATCGAGGATAATTGCCATTTCGTTCAAAGTAACGGCTTCTGTTCCGCCTGTTCCCATCAGCTCGTCAACCTGATCCTGCAGGCTCTTGAGACGTTCGCTGTATTTTGTGAAGTCTGAGATAGAGTTGGGAAGAACGTTATCAATATTATAGTCGGTGTACTCGTCGGGTGAAGGACCTGTGATCTGAAGGATCTGCCTGTAGTAGTTGTTGATATCGGAAACGATCTGATCCAGCTCGTCCATTATCTTTCCGATCTCTCCGGGCACCGCTTCAAGAGTCAGGGTATGGTCGCCCGCATCAAGGTAGTAGTAAACGGTATCGCCGTTTGCCGTTTCGGGGGTCGTGAGCGTCCAGTCGGTGGAGTAGTAGAATTTAAGCTGCTCCGACTCGGTGTTGGGGCAAACGCCGTCGATATAGAGCTTTCTGTTGGAATAGAAACCTCTCATCTCGTTTTGTCTTGCTCTGACGCCGACTTTATAGTATCCTGCGGTGTCGATATGGAAGTTCCATGTTACCGACTGACCGGACTGACTCCAGCTATCCTTGCCGAGAGTGTTATACTTTGTCTTTGTCGGGTCTGAGGGTGATGTCAGATAGGAGCTTCTGTCGGAGGTCGGGAACAGAGTTCTGTCGCTCTTGAGATCGGCGTCCTCGCCCTCAAGCTTGATCACATTGGCGTCGCTGTTTGCCGAAAGCTCGGAATCTGCCGGGGCAACATAAGCTTCGATAGCCGGCTCCTGGCAAAGTCTGAAATACTCAAGCGCAAATCTCGCCTTTTCCGAGGATACGGTTATCTTGTGCTTTCCTGCGGTAAAGTAAAATTTGAGTGCGCCGTTGTAGAGGCCGTCAACGTCTTTAAGGTAGTTTTTCTGCCAAACAACGCTTTCGACCTGTCCGGGTCTTATGTCGTTATCGTTAAAGTCCTGTTTGATCTCTGTTTCATTTACCCAAGCCTTGCTCAGTACAAGTCTTGTACAGGTATCGTAAGGGGTTTCTCCGTCGATCTTAAGAGAAAATTCGACCTCGTTCTGAGCGCCGGAAAGTGCCTCATAGGAAAACTCCATATTATAGAAGCCCTCCGCCGGTATATCTACCTCATACTCAACCTCTCCGCTTTGACTTTCCCAATTAAGAACATCCTGCTTGCCGTCAACGGTAATTACTTCAGCTTCGGTCTGATCGCTCTTTGCGGTATAATCCTTGCCGTAGACGATGATCTCCTTGTCCGGGCTTGCAGCGTCAGCATACTTTGCCAGGTACTCGCCGTAAGAGATCGCGGTGTTTCTGACGACCGTGGTAACGCCCAAAGCGTCAGATACTTCCGCACCGTCCCCGGCATCGTCAGCAAAAACCGTTGCTGATGCCGAAAGAGCAACCGTAAGCGCAAGTACAAATGAAGTAATCCGCTTAAACCTGTTCTTTTTCACAGTGTATCCACCTTTCTGATAAAATATTGTATACCATGTCCTTCCGGACGATAAATGAGAAATTTAATCGGACTTAAATACTACTATTTCGCCCGCATCTTCGTTAAGCTCGACCTTGACCTTCGAGCCTCCCTTTATTCCGAGACTGTCGAGATACTCTTTGGGAAGCTGGACCCGCCCCGATCTGTCCAGCACCGCAAGCTCCTCGGTGGTGATCTCCTCTTCCTTTTCTTCTTCGTTTCCCGACTCAAAGCCTCCAAGCTCATTCAGTTCGTCTGCATAGCTTCGTTTTCTTATGATTTCCGAGCTTGCCTTTCCGTCCCTTATCGCCACTACTCTGTCGATATGCTTTGCCAGCTTGACATCGTGTGTAACAATAACGATCGTTAAGTTTTCAGTCCTGTTAAGCTCTTTGAATATATCTAAGATCTGCTTTGAGGTTTTTGTGTCGACGCTTCCCGTCGGCTCATCCGCAAGCAGGATCTTCGGTTTGTTTGCCAAGGCGATCGCTATCGCCACTCTTTGCTGCTCGCCGCCTGACATCTGATCCAGCCTGCTTGTCATCCTATGCTCCAGCCCGACCTTGGTCAGCAGCTCTCTTGCTCTTTGCCGCCTTTCCTTGACGCCCTTCAGCAGCATCGGCATCTCAACGTTCTGCTGGGCCGTCAGATACGGTATAAGGTTTCTCGCATTGTTCTGCCATACGAACCCGACAACGTTGCGCTTATAGTCTATGTAGTCCTTCTCGGTAAACTTCAGGAGGTTTCGCCCATCAATATAAAGGCTTCCTGCCGACGGCTTATCCAACCCGCCGAGCATATTCAGAAGCGTTGACTTTCCGCTTCCCGAGTTGCCGACTATAGCCATCAGCTCGCCGCGCCTGACCTCCAGGTCAAGCCCCTGAAGCGCCACGACCTCGATATCATCGGTCTTGTATATCTTAACAAGGTTTTCGCATGAAATTATGGCGT
The DNA here is from genome assembly GCA_002479715.1 of Ruminococcus sp. UBA7477. GTDB lineage: Bacteria > Bacillota > Clostridia > Oscillospirales > Ruminococcaceae > UBA7477. The sequence goes on from DLOT01000049.1 coordinate 29,163, forward strand.
CGTTCTCTTTGTTTGCCTCACTGCCCAACGATCTCACCGTCCTCAAGCGTATAGACCTTATCGGCTATATCAATCATACTGGGGTCATGGGTCGTCATGATTATTGTCATATTCTGCTCTGAAACAAGCTCCTTGAACAGCTTTACAACGTGCAGACCCGTCGCGGTATCAAGCTCTGCGGTAGGCTCGTCTGCAAAAACGATCTCAGGGCGGTGGGCGATCGCTCTGGCGATAGCCACTCTCTGCTGCTCTCCTCCGGACATTTCTCCCGGCCGGTGATGCATTCTTTTGCCAAGCCCCACCTGCTCCAGAGCCTCCTTTGCCCGGCTCTCGCGCTCATTCGGAGGGAATTTTGCAAGCCTCAGCCCAAATTCAACGTTTTCGTAAGCAGACATACTTGAGATCAGAGCTACGGATTGAAAGACGAAGGCCATTTTATAACGCCTTATGTCGTCCCGCTTTTTCTCCGACAGCTTGACGATATCGCTCCCGCCGAAAACAACGCTGCCCTTTGTGGGCTTGTCGAGAGCGCCGAGTATATTGATCAAAGTAGTTTTGCCGCTTCCGCTTCGTCCGCGAAGAATAGTCAGAGTACCCTTTTCGATCTCAACATCGACGTTGTTCAGTGCGCGAACGACAGCGCCTCCGCCGATTTCAAATTCTCTCACTATTCCCTTCGCTTCGAGAATAATATTCTTATCCATATCGCGTTCTCCGTCACGGCCTCCGGCCGCATCGCCGCTCCTCGTACAGTTTCTCAAAATCCGCCACTGTTCGCACGTCGAACCATTTGTGCAAAATTACTGTAAAATCTCCTTGATTTAGGTTTGCTGTCACTGATTTGTTTGTGCGAATTGCTAAAAATGCAGACTCTGACCTAAATTAAATTATACCAATTACACAGCCTTTTGTCAAGCTACTAAAACGTTTTCATAAAATTTTTTTCGTCGATATTTCGGCGGCCTTTTTGTGCATATTGCCGATTTGAAAACGATACCTTTTGTGCAGTGCTACAACGAGGATAATATTTTAGCATATGTCCTTAAATTTTCCGCGCTTTTTCACCATAAATAAACAGTGTCCGCCAAGCTCATAACTGTAACAAGCCCCGCAGTCCGAAAACGGCGGAGCTTGTTTTATACAGCATAATATACAAACATTATTCCTTGCCGTTCCAGCAATAGGTACAGAGACAGTCAGGGTCTATGCCAACAGCGTCGAGCATATCGTCCAGCCTATTGTATTTCAGCGAGGTGAATTTGAGTTGTTTGCAGATCTCCTCTAGCATCTCCTTATACTCGGTGCTTTCGGGATCAGCATAGACCGACAGCTTCTCCTCGGACTTGTCGCCCTCACGTTCAAGGATAACACGTCTTGTAATAAGGTCAAGCTCGGATGAGGAGCGTGAGAAATTGAGATACTTGCAGGCAAACAGCAGCGGCGGGCAAGCCGGTCTTACGTGTACCTCGCGGGCGCCGTTATTATAAAGGAACTGTGTCGTTTCGCCCAGCTGAGTACCGCGAACGATCGAATCGTCAATCAACAACAGACTCTTGTCATTGATAAGCTCAGTGACAGGCAGCATCTTCATCTTGGCAATGAGGTTTCTTTTTTTCTGTGTCGGCGGCATGAACGACCTCGGCCATGTCGGCGTATACTTTATAAACGGACGTGAAAACGGAACGCCGCTCTCATTCGCATAGCCGATCGCATGAGCCGTTCCCGAATCGGGAACACCTGCCACGATATCGGGCGAAATCTCTCCCTTATCCCGCTTAGCCATTGCTTTTCCGCAACGCGCTCTGACAAGCTCCACCGTCTTTCCCTCATACTTCGCACAAGGGTAGCCGTAATATATCCACAAAAACGTACATATCTTCATTTTCTTTTGCGGAGCCTTCAGAGTTCCTTCGCTGTCTGCCGTCAAGAACACTATCTCCGACGGGCCAAGCTCCCTCTCTCTCTCATAGCCGAGGTTAAAGAAAGAGAAGTCTTCAAACGCGACGCACTTTCCGTCATGCTTTTTGCCGATGACCAGCGGAGTCCTGCCAAGTCTGTCGCGGGCTGCATAGATGCCCTTATCTGTCATAACAAGCATGGTCATCGAGCCGTCGATGATCTCCTGAGCGTAAGAAATTCCCTCTAAGATGGTCGCCTTCTGATTTATGATCGCAGCAGTAAGCTCGGTAGGATTGATCTCTCCTCCGCTCATCTCAAGAAAGTGGGAGTGCCCGTTCTCATATATCGTCTTAACAAGCTCATTGACGTTGTTGATTTTTCCGACAGTGGCGATAGCATATGTTCCGAGGTGAGAGCGAACTATAAGCGGCTGCGGCTCGTAANNAAATCCAGCCGATGCCTATTCGGCCTTGCATTTTATTCATCTCGTCCGCAAACTTTGTACGGAACGGAGAATTTTCGATATTGTGAATTGACCTGTCAAAGCCCTTTTCTTCACTGTAAACGACCATGCCGGCTCTTCTTGTGCCGAGGTGAGAGTGGTAGTCGGTTCCGAAAAAGACATCAAACACGCAGTCATTTTTAGAAACAGCGCCAAACAGTCCGCCCATTTTTATTTCCTCCCCAAAATAACCTTTTAAAAATCACCAATACAGTATATCATATCTGCCGCCAAAAATCAAGGGTTTTCGTAAGTTTTCACAACAAAAAGCCCTCCCGCATCAGGGGAGGGCATATTGCATTTTGCATTAGTTGATAAGGGACTTTTCTGTTTCCTTGTCGAACAGGTGCATTCTGTTGGGGTCGATAGCCATCTTGATGTGATCCTGCGGACGGGCTGTCGAGCGGGGTGAAACTCTCGCTGTCAGGCTGATGCCTTCGCAGTTAACATACAGATATGTTTCCGCACCCATCATTTCGGTTACTTCAACCTCTGCCTCAATAACGCCTGTTGTAGCGGCAGCAATGAAGTCTTCCTCATCGTGCAGGCACTCGGGACGAACGCCGAGAACGATCTCCTGGTCAACCAGCGGATCAAGAACTTCTGCGTCTGCCTTGGAATCGGGAACCTCAACATAATACTTCTTGCCTCTTGTTGTCTTGGTATCCTCAGAACCAAACTCAACGCTGTACTTGCCATCGATCTTGCGGAGGATTCCGTCAACAAAGTTCATCTGCGGTGAGCCGATGAATCCTGCAACGAACTGGTTTACAGGGTTCTGATAGAGGTTTGTCGGTGAGTCGATCTGCTGGATGTATCCGTCCTTCATAACAACGATACGGTCACCCATCGTCATAGCTTCTGTCTGGTCGTGGGTTACATAGATGAAGGTCGTTCCCAGCTTCTTGTGGAGCTTGGAGATCTCGGTTCTCATCTGTGCTCTCAGCTTGGCGTCGAGGTTTGAAAGAGGCTCGTCAAGAAGGAATACCTGCGGCTCACGAACGATAGCACGTCCGAGCGCAACTCTTTGTCTCTGACCACCGGACAAAGCCTTCGGCTTTCTGTCGAGCAGGTGAGCGATGTCGAGGATTCTAGCAGCTTCTTCAACCTTTCTTGCGATCTCGTCCTTAGGAACCTTGCGGAGCTTCAGACCGAATGCCATATTCTCGAAAACAGTCATATGAGGATACAGAGCGTAGTTTTGGAAAACCATCGCGATATCTCTGTCCTTAGGAGCTATGTCGTTTACGAGTCTGTCGCCGATGTAAAGCTCTCCTTCGGTGATCTCCTCAAGTCCTGCAATCATTCTGAGGGTTGTGGACTTTCCGCAGCCGGAAGGACCAACGAGGATAATAAACTCCTTATCCTTTATTTCGATGTTACAGTCAGAAACAGCAACAACGCCGCCCGGATACTTCTTATAAATTTCTCTCAGTGATACACTTGCCATTTTTTGAGTACCTCCCAATTTAATTTTTGCTAAATACTTTTTAGCTATGTTAATATGATACCAAAAATTTTTAAAAACAGCAAGATGTTTTTTTACTAAACTTTACAACACGCATTTATTTATTATGCCCAAAATCTTGCGGTCGGGTCTTTTGCGTGTCAAAATATAGCGTCAATTTTTCGACGTCTTTGTGCATTATCTCCATACACTCTCCGAGCGGCAGATCAGGGTCAAGCCCGAGCGCACCTATTTTATCACGCCTGAGATAGACCACGCTGTTGCCGAGAGCTTCAAACATTCTTTTGATCTGATGATATTTTCCCTCATGCAGAGTGACGAGACATGAGCGTTCTCCGGTTTTCTCAAAGCCTGCGGGAAGGCATTTTTCGCCGCCGTCAATAGTTATCCCTTCGGAAAAGCGCATTTGATAGTCAGCGCCGACAGCTCTTTCAAGCTCGGCATAATACAGCTTCGGAACATGGCTTTTAGGCGACAGCATTCTGTGAGCCAGACCGCCGTCGTCGGTTATCAGAACAAAGCCCTCAGTATCCTTATCCAGTCTGCCTGCGGGGAACAGTCCGTTTCTTCGCAGCTTCTCCGGTATCAGCGACAGCACTGTAGGGGACAGTCCGTCCCTCGTGGAACAGACTACCCCCTGCGGTTTATTGAGCATGATATATATGTACTTTTTATAGTTGACCGGCTCGCCGTCCACCTCAACTGAGACCTCAGAGGCATCGACCCGCATATCGCCGCTTTTTGCGGTGATCCCGTCAACGGTCACCTTTCCTGCTCTGACAAGCTCCTTGACGTCACGCCGCGAAAGATCCGATCTTTGCGAGGCTATCAGCTTGTCGAGCCGCATATATTCCGCCATTTTTATCTCTCCGTAGATGTTTTTCCCTATGCAGTCTTACTGCTATGCAGCCTTGCTGCTGTCGTTCTCACTTTCGGAATTGCTTTCTTCAGCCTGCGAGCTGCCGTCCGTCTGAGAGCTGCCGTCTGCCTGCGAGCTTTCGTCCGTCTGTGAGCTGCTGTCCGCCTGAGAGCTGTCATTTGTATCGAGCTTTTTCAGACCCTGCATAAAGCCGTCAAGCTCGGCACTGCAAACATCGCCACCGATAAGCATTCCGTCGCACACCATAAGGTTCATGACAACGTTTTTCTCTCCGTCATAATTATACACCGGATACGAATAAATTTCAACCGTTTTTCCCTTATAGTCCTCAAGGTCAAAGCCCTGCTGCTTTTGAAGCTTATTGTAGTTTTCATAGACCTCGTCGAAGGTCTCGGGAATTATAACGATACGGCAGGTATCGTATTCCTCCGGGACCTCCCAGCCCAGCGAGCCGATGAACTGCTGTCTTTGTACCTCGTTGGTCATTCTGTAGGCTGCGGTCTTGTCGTTTGCCTTTCCCACCGCGAAGATTATTGCCGCGGCTGCAACAGCCNNGCCACAAGTGCGAGCGCCGTAACTGCCGCCCAAAAGCTTTTGATTTTCACTGTTTTAATAAACATAGTTTTCCTCCTGTACCGCTTTCGGCTTTTGATTTTGATACTTAACTATATGAACGGGCTTGGCAAAATAGACCGAAGTTTTCACGGCTTTTTGCGGTTTATCATATAATAAAACGGTATTATCAAAAACATCAGCGGCCTAAAGCGCCGCGTAAGCCATAGAGGAGAATTTTATGAAAACACCTATAACATTTTTAGTTGTCGGCGGAGACNNTGCCAGAATTTCCTCGCACAGCGGCTTGCCGAAGCGGGCGGGCAGGTCTACACCCTTGCGCTTTGCCCCGACTATCCGCGCTGCACGCCCGTTGCCGAGCCCTCGCAGCTTCCGTTTTTGCCCGACGTCATCGTTTTGCCGCTGGTTGCTTCAAACGATGGCGAAACGGTAAACGCACCCTTTTCCGACGAGAAAATTTCTGT
>DLOT01000049.1:34973-46771 GCA_002479715.1 Ruminococcus sp. UBA7477
CTGTTTCGGTTTTCGGCGAGCTTGGCGCAGACTGTGCAGACTATTTCAACCGCGAGGAGCTTATAATCGAAAATTGTGTTCCTACAGCCGAAGGCGCTTTGCAGATCGCAATAGAAAATACCCCGGTAACGATCAACCAAAGCCGCGTTTTGATTCTCGGCTTCGGGAGAGTGTCAAAGGCTACAGCCCGTGTTTTTTCGGCGCTCGGCGCAAGGGTACATATTGCGGCGAGAAAGCGCTCTGACCTGGCGCTGGCCAAAACGCTCGGCTACACTTCCCTTCCGCTCGGCTCACTTTCCGACTCACTGAGCGGCTTCGATGTTATCATCAACACTGTTCCCGCCGTTATTCTCGGCAGAGAACAGCTTTCGCGCATTGACCGAGAAACGCTTATTATTGACCTCGCCTCGAAGCCCGGCGGCGTGGACTTCAAATCCGGCGGAGAGCTTGGGCTGAAGATCATCTGGGCGCTGTCACTCCCCGGAAAGACCGCTCCCGTGACCTCGGGAATTATTATCGCAGATACGGTTTTGAACATTTGCTGCGAGAGGGGGCTTTGCGATGACTGATATGCTTAAGGGCAAGCGGGTCGGCTTTGCTATGTGCGGCTCGTTCTGCACCTTTTCAAAAGCTTTCGAGGCGGCTCAGACGCTTTCCTCTCTGGGGTGTGAGCTGACGCCGATAATGTCCTTCAACGCTGCGTCCATATCATCGCGGTTCGGCGATGCTGCGGCGCACATATCGCAAATAGAAGAGATCTGCGGAAGAAAAGCTATTCTTTCCATCGCAGACGCAGAGCCTATAGGCCCGAAAAAGCTTCTCGACGCTCTGGTGGTCTGTCCATGCACCGGCAACACCATGGCAAAGCTTGCCTGCGGGATAACCGATACGCCCGTCACCATGGCGGTGAAGTCGCATATACGAAACGGCAGACCCGTTCTTCTGGCCCTCGCGACCAATGATGCTCTTGCAGCATCTGCCAAAAATATCGGTTTCCTTCAGAATTGCCGGCATTACTATTTCGTGCCTTACGCGCAGGACGACTCCGAAAACAAGCCAAACAGCATGATCGCGCGGTTTGAGCTTCTGCCGGAGGCTCTATGTTCGGCACTGGAGGGCAGACAGCTACAGCCTGTTGTGCGGCAGATATGAACAAATCAAGGCTGCTTTTCTTCTGAGAAGCAGCCTACAAACTGTAGAAATACCATAAATTTATAAAGGAACGCCCTCACTTGCAGGGCGTTCCTTTATAATTTATAATTTTGTATATTTATTATTACTCTTCCGAGGGGAAAACCCACAAAGGAAGGGGGATTCGCCACGTCGTCGCAAGCTTCATATCGTTTGTTTCCATGCAGGCACGAAAAGCGCACTCATTCCGCTGCTCCTCCTTTCAAATCAAACGCAGGCGTTTGATTTGTCTATGTCTGCCACGCCATCTTGCTATATCTCTTACTAGCCCTTACCGAAAAAAGGCGGCAACAGGTGCAGCTTTAAGCTGCCCCCTCAGACTCCTCTTTCCTTTACACTATCCCCCTTAGTGTTTTCAATCGTTTGAGTGAAAACAGCTTAGGCGTATTATCTTTTACGCTTCGATTTGGAAAAATGCATCTTCAATAGCGTTTGTTTTGTCTATGTTTGACCCGCCGTCTCGTCGTCGCAAGNNTCCATATCCCTCGCGGCAACGTTTGGTAATTTGTGCGTTGCCTCTCGCTCATTCCGCTGCTCCTCCTCTCAAAACAAACGCAAGAGTTTGTTTTGTTTGGCTTTGTTTGACCCGCCGTCAAGCAAAAGTATCTAACTAGTTTTTACTTTAAAGAGGCGGCAACAGGTGCAGCTTTAAACTTCAGAATACAGCTTGTCCTCAAGCTCGGCGATGTTGACATCAAAGTTAATATTCAGAACCGACTGTCCATCGGGCGAAGTTCCGCCGGAGTAGCCGCCGTCGATCGGTATACGCAGTTCTTCGACATCAAAGCTCATGAAATATATCATCTGCAACGACAGCTTATACATCTCGCCCTTTGTCAGGTTTGTCTGAAGGCTCGACGCGCAGGTCGAGGCAAAATCGCCAAGCTCTGATAAGCCCAGCCCTTTGGCTTTTTTGATGATTTTCTTCATTACCTCACGCTGCCGCTCGGTACGCTTAAAATCCGCATTGCCGACATATCTCAGTCTTGCATATGCAAGCGCCTGCTTACCGTTCATTGTGTATGTTCCGCCGCCGTTCAGAAAGTCGGTGGTTTCGGGCAGACCGTTAAGCCTGTTAAGCTCTCTGATAGCGCCCTCCATGCCCTTAGCCTCATCGCCGCTGACGGTTATCTCGACGCCCCCGACAGCGTCAACGATCTTTGAGAAGCTCTCGAAGTCCACAAAAACATAGTCGTCTATCTCAACGCAGAAATTGCGTTCGAGCGTATCCATCAAAAGCTCCGGTCCGCCCCAGCGGTAAGCAGCGTTTAGCTTGCTCCATTTCTTTCCGGGGATATCGACATAGCAGTCGCGCATAAATGACGTCAGCGTGATCTTTTTCGTCTTAAAGTTGACCGACACCATCATAACGACGTCAGACCTTCCGACGTCATCGGCCGAACGGGTGTCCGTGCCGATAATGAGAATATTGCGAACGCTCTTGCTACTCATAAGCTCGGCGTCCTGTTCTATTCGTTCGCCGTCCTCAACAGTTTCGACCATATTTATATAATGCATGGCGACCGCCGAGTAAACGCCAAAAATCAGCACAGCTGTCACAAGAAAAACTGTCAGCAGCAGCCTGATCGGATGCCGTTTTCTTCGTTTTGAGGGTGTCTGTCTCTCGGGGATCTCATCAAGTTCAAGCTCGTCGTAATCCTTCATATCTGCATTTCCTTTCATTTGCCTATTTCTCTATCTCTTATGGTATCGCTGTATGTCTATTATATTCTCGGAGAGATGATTTGTCAACACGAAAAAAGGCTCCCCGCCGAAGCGAGGAGTCTTTAATAATGCAGTTAGGATTACTCCTTTACACCACCGAGAGCAACGCCCGCGATGATATACTTGGAAAGCAGCAAGTAGAACACAACCAGAGGTGCTGCGGAAAGTGTAAGTCCGAAATAGATAGCACCAAACTCTGTTGAGTACTTGTTACCGTTCAGCTTGGCAACGAGCTGCGGAACAGTCTGCTTATCGAGGTCATCGAGCAAGATACTCGGGAGCAGGTAGTTGTTCCACGCTGTAACCATAGCGAAGATAGCCATAGTAGCTATACCGGGCATGAGGATCGGCAAAACGAGGCGGTTGAAAATACCGAACTCGCTCGCTCCGTCGATACGTCCCGCTTCGACCATTTCCTTGGACAAAGCAGAGGACATATACTGCCTCAGGAAGAATACCGTACTCGGTGCAGCAATAGCCGGAACGATGAGCGGGATAAAGCTGTTTGTCAGTCCCCACTTATACATCATTTCGATGAAGCTGATGATAGTAACCTGTGACGGTATCATCTGGATAGCCATAATGAAGCCGTAGAGCGGCTTGTTGAGTTTGAAGTTATAGATTGCAAAGCCGTAAGCCGTCAAAGCCGAGAAGTAAACCTGAAGAAGTGTAGCGCCGGCGGCAATGAGGAACGAGTTACGGAAGCCTGTTAGGAAAGGAAGATGCAAAACGCCGTCTTTCAACAGATATTTTGCATTTTCAATGAAGTGCTTGGACGGAAGCAGTGAAACTGCAAGAGAATTCTTAATGTCGGGAGCCCAGTCCAATCTTGCCGCATTGATCTCAAATCTCGACTTGGAAGCGTTGAATACCATTATTACGAACGGCATCAGTGCCATAACGGTAAGAAGGATACATACTATGTAAACGAGGATCTTAACGGCGAGTATACGAGCGTGATAACCGCCCTTCATGCCCTGTCCGGCCTGACCGTAATTAGCCATTAATAATCTCCTCCTTCCATAGCAGCCTGCTTAGCGCGCTTCTTTTCAAGACGCTTTGCCTTAGCCTCCGAGTGGTCACCCATAATGTAGAACAGAATAAGGCTGCACACAGCGGTCGTGGCAAACAGCAATACGGAAGCAGCGCAGGCCTTGCCGACCTGAAATTGACCGGTATATGCAAGTTTCTTGATATACATAACAAGAGTCGTTACGTCACGGGAGAATGCCGCATGGTTATCGCCCTCTGCAAACATATTCGGAACGTCGAACATCTGCCAGCCGCCGATAAGGGAGGTTACCAGAGAGTAGAGCAGGATAGGCTTAACAAGGGGCATTGTAATCTTCCAGAAGCTCTGCCAGCCCGACGCACCGTCGATGGAAGCTGCTTCAAAGAAGGACGGGTTGATACCCATAATGCCGGCTATGAGAACGATCATAGTCTGGCCGTACCACATCCAGAAGTTAATGAACGCAACGATTCCGCGTCCGAACCATTCACTGTTAATCGCATAACGCTCGTCCTTAACATATCCGATGGATACGCAGATATTGTGAATAAATCCGTTAGACCTGATAAATGCAAGGAACAGGATACCGATCGTTGCTGCCGTCATGATATTAGGCATATAGAAGACAACCTTAAAGAAGCCCTGACCCTTAACTCTGATTTTCTCGTTGGTGAACCAGCTTGCGAGAAGCAACGCAATGAGGATCTGAGGAATGAAGCCCATGATCCACATTACCGGGGTGTTATAATACGCTTCTTTGAAAAACTTATCTTCAAGAACGGCCTTAAACTGATCAAGGCCGACAAAATCAAAGTTCTGATTTGGATCCATGTACCATGCTTTTGCATTTGTTAAGGAATATCGGATTGTGTTAATCAGCGGGGTTAATTGAAAAATCAGATAAGTGATAAAGAACGGAGCTATAAATATATAGCCAAAATAGTTCTTTTCAAGCTTAGCCCTGGTTTTGAATGATGATGCCATATTTCACACTCCTACCTTACTTGATATGAAAACAAAGACGCCAGGGCTTAACCCACCCGTCAAGGTTTCCGTGTTTGTTTAGTGATTAGGTGAAAGATTATTCAACAGTGAAGCCTGCGGAAGCAGCAGCATCTTCGATATCCTGGAGAACATCCTCGAGAGAAGTTCCGCCAACGAATGCAACTGTAGCGTCGTCAAGAGCAGTGTTGAATGTATCATCGTACTGGCTGCAAGTCTTAACATTGATCTTGTCAGCAGCATCCTTCAGAAGCACGTAGTGATCCTGACCGGCAAGGAACTTGTAAGTCGAGCTGTTTGTGTCAGATGTAAGCTTCGCAGCAACAGTCTTCTTGGACGGGAAGTCACCTGTCTGCTTCATGTAAGCTTCCATAGAAGCATCGTTTACGCAGAAGTAGCTGATAACAGCTGCAACAGCCTCAGATGTGCCTCTGCTTACAGCCTGCTTCGAGCCAAACCACCATGTGCCGCCCCAGAAGTAGCCAGCCGGTCCGGGGATAAGACCCCACTTACCGAATGTTCCGTTGCCGTCAACATAGTCGGCTTCAGCTGCCTGCGGGTTACCATCCTTGTCAGCTTCACCGGTCTTGGTAAGTACGCAGTTAGGCTTGATCGTGTAGTGGAGGTACCATGTGCATCCGAAGTAGCAGAATACGTTGGATGTGCCGTTCATTCCGTTGTACCAGTTAGGAGTCCACTGTGTCTTATCAACATAGTTGGTCGCCTTTGAATCAGCAAGTCTCTTTGTCAGCTCGAGGTACTGTGTAACTGTCGCTGTATCGCAGTAGTACTTGCCATCCTGAACCCAAGCGCCGTCACGGTTGTTCATGAAGCATCTCTTGAGCTCATCGATACCGGAGATCATGTAGTAGCCCTTGTCTACCATCTTGCCGGCTGTCTCTTCAAACTTTGTCCAGTCGCTCATAGCCTTCTGAACTTCCTCAGGTTCGCCGGAACCGAGAACTTCTTCAGCAATGTCTCTTCTGTAAAGAACAGCGCCTGCTGCAGCCTGGTGAGAAACGCCCTTACGAACGCCGTCAACAGATGTGAAGTCGAGAACGTAGGTGTAGTAATCAGACTCGTTCAGAGTGATGCCGAGGTCAGCCAGAGAAGCTGTGTTCTCGTAAGCAGCAAACTGCTGTGCATAGTCAGCGTCAGCAAGGAACAGGTCAGGAGCATCAGCATCGGAAGACAGAGCAGAAGCTACCTTCTGGATGTAGTTAGAAGCTGTAGCCTCGAGAACGATGTCGAAGTCATACTTGTCAACGATTGCCTTGTTAGCCTCATCCTTCTTGAAGATGTCGAGCATGGTCTGTGTTTCTTCTGTGAATGTGTAAACCTTAACGGTCTTCTTGTCGCCGTTGCTGCCGGAATTATCTCCGCTGTTTCCGGAGCCTGACGAGCTGCTGTCATCGCCGCCGCAAGCAGCCATCATAGATGCAGCCATGGCGAGCGCGAGTGTTCCGCAAAGAACTCTCTTCAGTTTGTTCATTGAAATCTTCCTCCTTAAAATGTGTGCATTAGTACAATTACTATTAATGCCAACTTTATATGACGGTTTCCCCCTCTAAAAGTCTACCGTCTGCTGTTAAAACCTTTTTACAGGTCTGAGGGTTCTCTATCAATTCCACCAGTGCCTTTGCCGCAAGCGCTCCCAGCGCTTCGGTGTCCTGGCGGTAGGTCGTCAATCTCGGAGATACGATGCTTGAAAGCTCCAACCCGTCGTACCCGACGACCGAAACCTCCTCCGGCACCTTTATCCCCATATCATGCAGAGCGTTTATCCCGCCGATCGCGGAATAGTCGTCCGGCATGAATATGCAGCTCGGCGGCTCTTCAAGCTTCATAAGGCGCTTAACGGCGTCATAGCAGATTCTTGCGTTATGGAATTCTCCGTCAACTATGTATTCGTTTTCAACCGCGACGCCAAATTCCCTGCATCCTTTTATAAAGCCTTCCAGCCGCTTTTCGGCGACCGATGATTGGTTTCCCTTAATAAATCCTATTTTCTTATGACCCCTGCCGCTTACGTATGCGACAAGAGCTCTTTCGCCCGCGATGTTATCAGAAAGAACCGCCGTGCGGCTCTCAAATTCATGGTCGATGGTGACGACCGGTATGTCGCCGTTTATCACCTCAAAAACATCGGGATCCGTGAAGTCGGTACACGCAATAACAACTCCATCAACATTTCTGTACTTGCAATGTTCATAGGTCGTCATATTCCTGCCGCCTATGTTCCGGTTGATGAAGGTGATGTCATATCCGCAGGTCTCGGCGGTTATNNGGTTATCTTGAACGAATTTAATATCCTTGCAAAAAACTCGTGAGTCAGACCGCTGTCGGCAGCGTCGAGGAACATTACGCCGATATTGTAGGTCCGGTTGGTCTTGAGGGCTCTTGCCTGAGAGTTTGGAAAATACCCCATCTCCCTGGCTGCCTTGATAAGCCGCTCTCTCGTTGCCTCGCTGACGTCGCTGTGCCCGTTGAGAGCCTTGCTGACAGTCGCGACCGATACTCCGCATCTGGCGGAAATGTCTTTTAATGAGACCAATTCATTCCGCCTCCCCGCGCTGATACACGTTTACGTATTCCGTATCCGTATTAAAAATATACAATATTCTCGCACCAAATTCAAGTTTTTTCTTAATATTTTTTAGTTCTGTAATCAATTATGTGCAACCATACAAAGTTTAATGATACTTTTTGTTTATGTTGCACACACATTTATCACATTTGTAATCGAATTGTAACTGTTTTTTGCCCTATTTCTAACGAAAACCTTTAAGTAAAATCGCACATAGCCTTTCAAACACGGTTATTCGGTCAACAGCATACGAACCTCTGTTTCGGCGTTTTCATATATTTTCTCCTGCGGCTCACCGACGAAAAACTCTCCGTTCCTGTATAGGATCCTGCCTGCACAGACGGTCATTTTTACATTGCTCTTGCAGCCGCTGTAAACTATATTTTTAACGGTATTATGCTGAGGTCGCATATTAGGCTGAGAAAGGTCTATCTCTATGATATCTGCCTGCTTGCCTGTCTCAAGCGTATCGCAGTTGTCGAGTCCCATTGTGTATGCACCGTTGACTGTCGCCATTTTCAGAACCTCATCTGCCGGGCAGGCTGACGCATCGCCTGTTTGCAGCTTTTGCAGCGCCGTCACCAAAAACATCTCACGGAACATATCAAGGCAGTTGTTGCTGGCGGCTCCGTCAGTTCCTATCGAAACTCCGATATTCTCTTCAAGAAAGCGGCAGACGGGCGCGACGCCGCTTGACAGCTTTAGATTTGAAGCGGGATTTGTTACAGCCCAGAGCTTACGTTTTCTGAAGATCTCAAAATCACGGTCATCGAACCATACGCAATGGAAGCCTCCGCCGCCGTAGTCAAAGATACCCTCACGGTCAAAAAGAGCGGTCGGGCTGACACCGTATCTGCCGAAGCACTCATCTACCTCTTTCTTTGTTTCGGAGTTATGCATAAACACCGGAGCACTATACTTTTTGGCAAGAGCCGAAACGTCACGGATCAGCTCTATCGGGCTGAGGTATTCGGAGTGCATTCCCAGACGATATCCTATGAGCGGATGCAGTTTGTTGAACTTCACAAATCTGTCCTCAAGGTCCTCTGCCTTATCATCGCCGCAGACACCGCCGCACATCACGCTGCGAAAGCCTGAATCTATGCAGGCCGCCGCGTAGTCGTCGGGATAAAAATACATATCGAAGGCGGCTGTGACACCGCTTGTGAGATACTCAAGTATCGCAGCTCTAGTGAACCAATATACACGCCGACCGTTGAGCTTGGCCTCGCGGGGAAAAACCTGATTGAAAAGCCAGTCCTGCAAGGGGAGGTCATCGGCAAGCGAGCGCAGGAAGACCATAGCCGAATGCGTATGGCAGTTTTTAAAAGACGGCATGAGCAGATTTCCGCAAATGTCGATCTCCCTGTCAAACGGCTTATCGCTTGGTTTTCCCTCACCGACATAGCTTATCTTGTCGTCCTCTGTCCACAGCTCGCCGGCAGTTATGTCAAGCGTTTTCATTGTAAGAATTTTTGCGTTATAATAGCGTATTCTCATTGCGATCTCCTTATGCGAGCATATCGGTTATAGCCTGTCTGACCAGCGCACGGAACTTAGTCGCAGCTTTATCCGCGGTATATTGTACCTCGGCGTGTGTCAGCGGATGGTCGGCTATTCCCGCCGCAAGATTTGATATGCAGGAAATACCGCAGACCTCCATACCCGCGTGCTTAGCGGCGATCGCTTCACAGACTGTTGACATACCGACGGCGTCGGCGCCCATTTTGCCCAGCATTCTTATCTCTGCCGGCGATTCGTAGCTCGGACCGGAAAGCTGGACATACACGCCCTCTTTAAGTTCCACATTGCATTTTTTCGCAGCGGATCTGATGACATCGCGCAGACGTTTGCTGTAGATCTCGCTCATATCAGGAAATCTTACCCCGAGCTCATCAATATTTCCGCCGGTCAAGGGGTTTTGAACAAACAGCGATATATGGTCTGTTATCAGCATAAAATCTCCGGCATTAAGCCCCGGATTTATTCCGCCGGAGGCGTTTGTTAGAAAAAGAATCCCTGCGCCGAGCATTTTCATAAGCCTTATCGGCATGACGACATCCTGCATCGGATAGCCCTCATAAAAATGCACTCTTCCCTGCATACAAACGAGCTTTACGCCGCCAAGTCTGCCGAATATAAACCTTCCCTGATGTCCCGCAACGGTCGAAACCGGAAAGCCCTCGATATCACTGTAGCTGACCGTTGCCTCAATTTCGATCTCGTCTGCAAATCCGCCAAGGCCCGATCCCAGAACCAAAGCCACCTCGGGAACAAAATCGGTTTTTGCTCTGACACATTCAAGGCTTCTTTGCAGTCTTTCATACATCTGCGGCATTAAGATCCCCCTTTAATATTTTACGATGTTTTTTCATGCATATGCATTATATATTAATAATAGTATACTTTCTTTCGGCAACGATTATTCAAGCCCGAAAAAGCGTTTAAAATTCTCCGACAAAACGGCCTTGCGCTCGTTCTCTGACAGCGGGAGCCTTTCAAATCTTATAAGCTCGCCCTCATGGTTCCACATCGGGAAATCGGTTCCGAAGAAAACCTTATCCGTTCCAAGATTGCGGATATACTCAGCCGCCTGATCGGGCGTCAGCATCGCCAGCGACGACGAGCAGTCATACCAAACGTTTTTCTTGCCCGCAAGGCAGCTTTGTGCCCTTTCCCATGTGGTATATCCGCCGAGGTGAGCCGCTATGGCAGTCAGCCCGGGGAACATATCCATGACCCGCGCGAGCCTTTCGGGAGCCGAATAATCATATCTTGCGTCGCCCATATGAAACAGCACGGGCAGTCTGCCCTGCAAAGGCTCATACATTTTTAAGGCTTTGTCGCTGTCGATATAAAACTTTTGAAAATCGGGATGAAGCTTGATTCCCTTGAGTCCGCCGTTGATGCAGCGGCATATCTCCTCCTCAAAGCCTCCCACATAGTCGGGGTGAAGCGTTCCGAAGCCGATAAACTCAGAGTGCTTCGCGCACTCGTTCATAATAAAGCTGTTGATATGCTCGACCTGCTCAGGCTCGGTCGCTGCCGAGCAGACAAGATATTTCTGCACCCCGAACGGCTCGCCGTCGGCAATAAGGCTCTCTGAAGTCCCTGCCGTAAAATCCATCTCGACCCCGTAAAAGCCGCCGATACTGGCGACCGCCNNGCCTTCTCGGCTATCTTCACCGGATATATATGACAGTGCGCATTGCAAACGCCGTATTTTTCGGCAAAGGCCCGAGCTTTTTCATAATTCGTTTCTGACATTTATATTATCTCCTTTGAAGTTTCCCCGCTTAGCGGTGTTATTCCTATTATCGAAAGATTGTCGCAGCTTCCCCTAGAAAGCGCTAGCCGGTAGATAGCGTCTATTTTCTCTTCAAACGGCAGATCCAGACCCATGCAGACCTCGATCTCGGTCTTTCCGATGTAATCGGTGACTCCGTCCGTGCATAAAATTACAGTATCACCGTCAAGACTGCCGAATTTCTCCCCCAACGGTATCACATCTATCTTGGGCGGATTGTTTTCACCGCCGACCGATGAGAGAATGACATTCCTGTCGATAGAGGTTTTCATTTCCTGCGCCGATATTTCTCCCATATCATAAAGATATCTCACCAATGTGTGATCCGTCGAAAGCAGCGTCGCCGCTCCGCCGGCATACCTGTAAAGCCGCGAATCCCCGACATTCACACATATGCAGTTACACTTTTCGTCAAGCGCAAAGGCACACAGGGTAGTCTGCATATTCCGATGGTTCTCGGTCGCCCGAGCCGCTGTCAGGATCTTCTCGTGTATATCCGTGACAACTTCATTCATATCCGTCAGAGAATTGTAGCTGACCTTTGAAAGCTCGTCAAGACAAAGCTGGGCAGCCCGTTCTCCGCCGCGCTCTCCCCCGACTCCGTCGCTGACGGCAGCCATAAAAGGCTCGCATACCTCTGCACTGGCCTCGCCTTGGTCAAAAACCTTACCGCCGACAAGTATCCTGTCCTCGTTCTTCTTGCGAACGCAGCCTATATCAGTAATCCCAAAAACCAAAAAACGCATTATAACATTCCTTACACATAATATACCATAAGCGTAAGCGTTNNCTTTACGAATGTGCAAGGACAATAAAATAATCACATATAATAAACGCTTTACGTTTATTATACCACAACCATTATACTCCAATTGCCGCAAGTTGTCAACGAGATCTTACCTTGAAAACATATGCGGAGTCCCGACGAATGCGTCTTGAAAATAATATCGGAATGTGGTATAATAGACGCATAG
>DLOT01000049.1:46819-54194 GCA_002479715.1 Ruminococcus sp. UBA7477
ATACCACAAATCCTACGGATTCATGGTATAATAACCACAGAGTTTCTGCTTCGCGCCAAGCGCTTATATGATATTATAAGGGGCGTGAAAGAAACAATCTGTCATTGGAGGACATAACTATGGGAAAAAAGGCATATGACAACCGCGAGCTTTCGTGGCTGAAATTCAATTACAGAGTAATGGAGGAGGCAAAGGATACAAGCGTTCCTCTGCTGGAGCGTCTGTCTTTCGCTTCGATATTTGTCAGCAATCTCGACGAATTTTTCATGGTGCGCGTCGGCTCTCTTCGGGACGCCTGCATGGTCAACGACAACGACCGTGACAGCAAAACTAAAATGAAACCGTCCGAGCAGCTTTCCGCTATATATAAGCGTGTTTCCAATCTCTACGGCGAGCTTGACAAGGCAATCGCAAAAATAGACGGTGACCTTGCCGATCTCGGAGTTAAAAAATGTGCGTTCAAAGACCTCAGCAAAAAAGAAGCAGAGTTCGTTGAAGCCTATTTTCACTATGAAATGCTCCCGTTTTTATCGCCGCTTGTCATAGACCGCCGCCATCCCTTTCCGTTTCTGAATAACGCCGAAGTCTATGCGATAGCAAAGCTTTCGTCAAAAAACTCCGTAAAGCTGGGGGTCGTCAAGGCGCTTTCCAAAACACCGAAAGCACTTTTTATCCCCGCTTCCGAAAAAAACGGCAAGATCAAATATATGCTGACGGATGAAATACTCCTGCATTTTATGTCAGATGTTTTTACGTCCTTCAAGATCGAAGAAAAATCACTGCTTCGAGTAACTCGAAGCGCCGACATCAACACCGAGGAGGCCGGCTACGAATACGAGCTTGACTTCCGCTCTCATATGGCAGAGCTTATCAAAAAGCGCAAGCGCCTGTGCCCTGTAAGACTGGAGCTTTCAAGAGAGCTTTCCGAGCTGACACTCGGCGAGCTGACCGCACGTCTGGAGCTATCAAAAAAGCAGGTTTTCGTTATTAAATCGCCTCTCGATATGTCTTATGCGTCTGCAATAAAAGACAAGCTTTCCACTAGGACAGAACTGTTTTTCCCAAAGCGCTCTCCTCAGGAGCCTTACGGAATAAATCCGAAGGAATCCATGATATCGCAGATCGAGCGCCGCGACCTGCTCCTCTCCTACCCCTATGAGTCGATAAAGCCCTTTATCCGCCTTCTGGACGAAGCAGCCTCGGATGAAAGCGTGGTTTCAATAAAAATAACCCTCTATCGTGTTGCGCGGGACAGCAAGGTTGTCGAAGCCCTTATCAAGGCTGCCGAAAACGGCAAGCAGGTAACGACGCTTGTCGAGCTGCGCGCCCGTTTCGACGAAGAGAACAACATCGGCTGGTCGAAAGCGCTGGAGGAGGCGGGATGCAGTATCCTTTACGGACCGGAAAACCTGAAGGTCCACTCAAAGCTTCTGCTTATCACCCGCCGCGACGGCAACGAGGTCAAATACATAACCCAAGTGGGAACGGGCAACTATAACGAAAAAACCGCAGGTCTGTACACTGACTTCTGCCTTATGACAGCCAACCACGAGATCGCCGAGGACGCGGCGGCTGTTTTCACCGCGCTGTCAACAGGCAAGCTGGTCGAGCAGGCAAAACACCTGCTTGTAGCCCCAAAAGCCCTCCAGAACCGCATCTGTGAAATGTGCGATGAACAAATAGAGATCTCCCGCTCGGGAGGAAACGGCTATGTTGCGGCAAAAATGAACTCCCTGACTGACAAGGTTCTGATCGACAAGCTTATCGAATGCTCACAGGCGGGGGTCAAGGTAGATCTGGTCATCCGAGGCATCAGCTGTCTTATCGCAGGCATTCCCAATGTCACCGAAAATATCCGTATCATCTCGATAGTCGGACGGTATCTTGAGCATTCGCGCATCTATATCTTCGGAAGGGACTTCGACAAGGTATATATCTCCTCCGCAGACTTTATGACCCGTAACACCACCAGAAGAGTCGAGGTCGCCTGCCCGGTCTACGATCCCGATCTCAAAAAAAGGGTCGCAGCCTACTTTCAGACCCAGCTTAACGACAACGTCAAGGCCCGCGAGCAAAACAGCGACGGCAAATACGTCAAGGTTCCCGTGGGCGGCAAGGAGGCGCTGAACTCTCAGGAGTTTTTCATCGCCGAGGGCTACGAGCGTGCCGAAAAATACCGCGAAGAGCAGGCGGCGATACCGCAGAAAAAAGAGGGCTTCTGGTCAAGACTCTGCAAAAAGCTTTTCGGGAAAAAATCTGGTTGATATCACAAGTACAGCTATAGTAAACACAAAAACTCCGAGTCGGTTATTTCCGCTTCGGAGTTTTCTGTTCGTATTACAGAAGGCTTGCAAAAACATTCAGCACTGCGCCCGCGATCTTAACGGGAAGCGAGATGTTATCGCAGAATTCCTTTGTTATCTTGGTGCTGTGCTTGGTGATTATTTCGTTATAGTCGCGCTTCATATCGGCGATGCAGTCCTGCCTGAACATGAACGCGCCGCATTCAAAGTGAAGATACAGGCTACGGTAATCCATATTTATCGAACCGCTGACAGCCACTTCGTCATCGGCGATAAAAAGCTTCTCATGTACAAAGCCCTTGTCGAATTCATAGATCTCAACGCCGTTATCCAAAAGCTGTTTATACTGCGAATGAGCCATGACACGCATATACTTCTTGTCGGGAATGCTCGGCATCAGTATCCTGACCTTTACCCCGCTCTTTGCAGCATATTTCAAGGCGGTGTTAAGCTCGCTGTCGAGAGTGAGATAAGGAGTGCTGATATACACATAATCTCTGGCATTATTGATAATGTTAAGATAGGTCAGCTGTCCGACCGGCTCATCGTCTACGGGCGAATCGCCGAACGGCAGGATAAAACTCTCCTCACGGCATTTCACAGGCGATCTCTCTGCCTTAAATGCCGCACAGTCGATCTCCTCCCGGGCAACAAAGCCCCACATACGCAAAAACATGACTGTGAAGTTATAAACTGCGTCGCCGACTATCCTGACGGCTCCGTCCTTCCAGTAACCGAAACGGAGCTTCTGATTGATATACTCGTCTGCGAGATTAAAACCGCCAGTGAAAGCGACCTTGCCGTCCACAACGATTATCTTTCTGTGATCCCTGTTATTCTGCGATGAGGACAGGAATGGTGTGAACCGACCGAATACATGTGTTTTAATGCCGATAGCGCGCAGCTTCTTGTGATAGCCCGCAGGGAGCGAAAGCTGAGAGCCGAAGCCGTCGTATATCAGGCGGATATCTATTCCGGCAGCGGCCTTGCGCTTTAATATTTCAAGGATCTCGCCCCACATTTTTCCCTCGTTGATTATGAAAAACTCGATGAATATGAACTTTTCGGCTCTTTCCAGCGCCTCTTTTATGTCAGGGAACACCGCCTCCCCCGACGGATAATACTCGGCTGAAGAGTTCGGACACGGAGCATAGCCGCCGTGATCCATCATATATCTGCAATAATTCTCCAGCTTGGGGACGTCGGCTCTCAGGCTGTTCATCAGACGCTCAGGTCTTTCAAAAACGTCCCTTGTATTTTCCATAATGGCGCGATGACTTTTTTTGATAAGCTGTGCAGATGTCTGGAAGCTGAAATACACATAGAAAAACACCATAAAAACGGGGAACAGCAGCATAGGTATTATCCATGCGATTTTAAAGGCAGGCGGCTCGTCACGATTCACGATATAAAGTGCGAATATAACTGACAGCACGCTTGAAATGATATACAGAATATAGTAGTTTTCGCCCAGTATCAGTATAGACCCGATTATGAACGCGATCTGCCAGATTATCAGCAGAATTATTATAAACCGCCTGCTGAATACCGCTGTTGCAATGCTGTAAAGCATCCTCAGTAGCTTTTTCACGCCGCTCTCCTTTCCTCCTCAGTGTAATCAGTATTGGATAAAACGAACAATTATACTCCGCTGTATCTTTGCAAAAACTGCTTGGTTCTCTCTGCCGCATTTTCGCCGAAGAGCTGTTCGGGAGTTCCCTCCTCGACGATGACTCCGCCCTCCATAAAAACCACTCTGTCGGCTATATCGCGGGCAAACTCCATTTCGTGAGTAACGATGACCATTGTCATACCGTCGGCGGCGAGCTGCTTGATGACTTTTAATATTTCGCCTGTCAGCTCAGGGTCGAGCGCGGAGGTCGGCTCATCGAAAAACAGGATATCGGGATTCAGCGCCATTGCTCTCGCTATCGAGACTCTCTGCTGCTGACCGCCCGACAACTCGCAGGGATATGCTGCCGCCTTGCCCTTCAGACCCATTTTCTCAAGCAGCACCATTGCCGTATGCTCGGCTTCGGGTCGACTCTTTTTCAACACTCTGATCGGCGCCTCCGTGATATTGCGAAGCACTGAAAAGTGAGGAAACAGATTGAAGTTTTGAAAAACAAGACCTATTTTCAGCCTTATTTCGCGAAGCTGTGCGGCGGTCGCATAGGTCGGCCTGCCGTTTTCCGTCCAGAGCATTTTGCTGCCGCAGACGGTTATTTCGCCTCCGTCAGCCTTCTCAAGCTGATTTATACAACGAAGCAGGGTCGATTTTCCCGAGCCTGACGGGCCGATGATCGCAACGACATCTCCTTTTTCAACGCTGAATGATATATCCTTGAGAACCTCAAGGCTGCCGAAGCTCTTTGAAACATTCTTGACTTCCAGCATAGACACGGAAATCCCTCCCCCTTATTTGTAGTAATCCAATCTTTTCTCAATAAGCGAGAAAACGATCGTTAAAACAGTTGCCATGGCGAAATACAAAAGTCCCGCTAAAAACAACGGTATAAGACTGCTGTAGTTCTGCATCTGCTGTTTTGCCTTCATGGTGATCTCGGCGTATGCGACAACGTTTGCCAAGGAGGTGTCTTTAACAAGTGTTATGACCTCATTGGCGCTTGCGGGAACTACCCTTTTGATGACCTGCGGCAATATTATACGGAAGAAGGTCTGTGATCTGGTGAAGCCAAGTGCCGCGGCTGCCTCGTACTGTCCCTTAGGTATTGACTCTATACCTCCTCGGAATATCTCTGCAAAATATGCGGCATAGTTGAGCGAGAATGCAACCAGTACAGCGCTCAGCATATAGCCTTCAGCCTGAATGTTGACCTTATCAAGAATGCTCATAATAAATCCCGGCAAAGAATCGTTTTGCTTCAGCATCGGAACAGCGAAATATGCCACGATGACCTGAAGCATGAGAGGAGTTCCGCGCATGATAAGTATGTAAAGACTTGTAAGCCATGAAATCGGCTTGAATCTGCACATCTTCAAAAGCGCGACGATCATTCCCAGCGGGACCGAGTAGAGCAGTGTATAACCGAAAACCTTCAGCGTCGGGACAAGGTAATCCAGCAGTATTCCCAGCGCCTTTAATACTTCCTCGCTTGTCATTGACAATCCTCCATCACAAAAACATAATATCAGTATAGCATATCATACGGTCAAATGCAACCGCGCATATCAAATTTAACACACTGTCGCAAAAAACAAGCAGCCCACCTGCCAGCGGGCTGCATACTTTGCGAAGAAAGCTTACTTAACGGTCGTAACGTCCTTACCGAACCACTTTGTTGAGATCTCTGCGAGTGTTCCGTCGTCCTTCATTTCCTTCAGGATCTCCTGAACCTTATCGCGCAGAGCCTTATCGTTCTTGCGGAAGCCTATCGCGTACTGCTCGGCCTCACTGCCGTCCGAGATAATTTTCCAATCCTTATTTCCGTCGGCAATCTCATACTCGGCAACAACGCTGTCAAGATAAACGGCGTCTACAAGTCCGAGATCCATCTGCTGCAAAGCCTCGATGTTGGTAGCAAGAGGCGTTACGGTGACAGAGCCGCCGATCTCGCTGGCTGCCAGAAGCTCCTGAGCCGTTGAGCCGTTCTGAACGCCGATGATCTTGCCCGAAAGGTCTGCCATAGACTTTGCCTCGCTCTTGCCGGGAACACAGAACACCATAGCATTCTCCATATAAGGCTCGGAGAGGTTCATTGCCTCCTGTCTTGAAGCGTCGATAGACATACCGTTCCAGATGCAGTCGATCGTTCCGGCGTTAAGAGTATCTACCTTTGTATCCCAGTTGATATTCTGCGGAACAAGCTCGATATTCAGTCTTTTGCAGACCTCCGCGGCGCAGTCGATATCAAATCCCACGATCTTGTCGTTCTCGTCCGTATATCCCATAGGCTTGAATGAAGCATCAAGTCCGAGAACAAGCTTTCCGCTGTCAAGGACCTTCTGCAAGGAATCATCCTCCGTTGATGATGACGAGCTGCTGTCAGAGCTGCCGCAGGCCGCCGATCCGACAAGCATTGCTCCGGCGAGAAGGACAGTCAATAATTTCTTGATCTTTAACATAGCTTATACTCCTTTAAATCTTTCTTTTTAATATATTAGCACACTACAGCAGGGCTTGTAAATGCTTTTCTCAAAACTTCGTTCGGTTTCATAAATACCGGCGCTGTGCTGTAATAAACTTTTGTGCATTTTATCGCGCATTTCGTCAGCCTCTTCGTCAATAATATCTTTATATCGAAAATATTGCCGCTGCATATAATATACCAAGGAGGATTTTTTATGGCTGAATTCAAAGGTATAGATGTTTCTGTCTACAACGGACAGATAAATTGGGATGCTGTTAGAGCGTCGGGCATTGATTTTGCAATGATCCGTGCCGGCTACGGCAGCTATTCCTATCAAAAAGACGCCCGTTTTGAGGAAAACTACCAGAATGCCAAAGCGGCTGGGCTTCCCGTCGGGGCTTACTGGTACTCATACGCCTCGACCCCCGCAGACGCAGAGCTTGAGGCGCGCGCCTGTCTTGAGGTCATCAAGGGCAAGCGGTTTGAATATCCGATCGCATACGACATAGAAAACCGTTTTCAGACACTTCTCGGCAGAGAAACCATTGACGATATGATAAACGCATTCTGCAAAACTGTCGAGGCAAGAAAATATTACGTTTCACTCTACAGCTACAGAAACTTTCTCGAACGGTATGTTTCCGAGGAAGTCCGCAGGCGCTATGACCTGTGGGTAGCAGATATAGACAGTGAGCCGCCGCGTCCCTACGGCATATGGCAGTATTCGTTTTCGGGTGAGGTAAACGGTATCTGTACGCGTGTCGATCTGGACCGCACCGAAAAAGACTATCCCACACTGATAACCTCCAAGGGCTTCAACGGCTACAAGCTTACCGGCGGTACTGCCTGCTGACGGCAGCGTAACGCTGCCCAGCTTAAAGCTGGACCTGTTGCCGCCTTGCCAAGCTCAGACTTAGCATATACTACGGCTTGACGGCGGAGCAGACAAAGATAAATCAAACGCTTGCGGCAGCTTAAAGC
>DLOT01000048.1:0-9250 GCA_002479715.1 Ruminococcus sp. UBA7477
CTGACGTTTTGTGTAGATCGCGTTGATTGAAACGGTTGAAATAATCGTCAGTATGAAAATACATACCGCTATCGGGAAAAGCGTATACATCTGCTCGTAGATGTACTCTTTGCTGTTGTCATATACCTCGGAAAGAGGAGCAGCGGAGAATTTTGCATTCAGTTTTCTGCCCACCTCCTCATATTCATCGTCTGTCATACCGTCGCAGAATATAAACTGTGTTCCCCAAACCAAGCTACTGGTATTGAAGCAGGCATATTGATCCGAGAGCCTTGTCAGCAGATAATCTTTCTTCTCAAAGCTGTCGCTGAAAACATCATATATATCCCTGTAGTCTTTGTTCGGCATGGAATCGTTGTTGTTCATATATGAAGCGATGCTTACTTTATCCTTCAGAATGCCGATTATCTTGTACTTTGCACGGATAACATCAGTCGGCTCGCCGTTTTCGTTGACGTTCAGAGCGACCTCTTGTTCTATGATATCGCCTATTTTGTATCTTCCGTCACAGTAGGTTATAACGGCAGGGATATATCCCGAATTTTCGTATGTTTCGGCCGTATCTTCAAGCCATATACCCTCATCGAGCGGCGGCGCATACGCCTCAATGAACTCGTCGCTGTAGGATATGCCCTCAATAACGGTGTCGTCGGATAATGCAAAGCTGTTCAGCTGATTCATTATATAATCGGCGCCGCCTGTCAATTCTTCAAAATCCTTGTCGTATGTCAACGAATCGGTTGAATTGACCATATATCCCCTGCGCTCTAAATACGGCTCAAACGGTGTGAAAAGCGAGTACCTTGACATTATAGCCGAAACTATCAGCACAAGTATCGAGAGAACTGCAGCAAGCTGCAATATCTCGAATAACTTCATTATGCCGAATCTGCTTGTCGCACGGGGAGAGCTTTTCAGCGCTACGAGGCTGTGTTTGCGGATCGTGAAAACTATCATGACAAGCATAACCAGCGTTGAAGCGGCTATATAGATCCCGAATATTACCGAGTACAGCTTAATGCTGTAAGCTCCCGCCATGTTCGGGAAAATGCCCGTCAGCCTTGGCATTATAAGCTTGTGGTAAACAAGCTCTGTTATCACGAACAGCGGCGCATTTATTACAAGGCACTCCAGCAGATAAGACGCTATCGCTCTGCCCTTTGAGCAGCCGCAGATACGGAATATTGCAAGCTCGCCGCTTCTCTTTTCAAGTATGTAGCGATAGAGGATTGCCATATTTATTGCCGCTAATACCGCTATTACCACCGATATAAGCATTATTGTTTTGTAGTAATAGATTTCCTTTGCTTCGGTAAATTGGATCTCCTCAAGGAAAACATCATCTCCCAGATAGCTCAGGCAATTCTTGATGTCTGTGTATTGCTCCCGGGTTATAGGCTCCTTGAAAAAAAGTGTAAAGCATGATCTGATTCCATCAACGCCGCTTGCACCAGCAAATAGTTTTGCGTCTTTTGGCATAGCTGTTAGAGGAATTTCCACCTTTGATGTCCCCATCTCATAGCCGGGCAATATTTTAATTATTTTGTATTTTTCATAGCCGATAATTATAGAGTCTGTTTTCTCCGGTAATGTTCGGAGACGCATAAATAACCCTGTAGGCAATAAATCGCCAAATACTGAATGAATATCATAGAGATCTTCCAGTACTACAGCGACTCTTTCGCCATTATTATACTGGTCGTCATCAAAATGATCATATATATCGACAAACCTATCGCCTTCTATTGCACATGCAAATTCAAGCATAAGGCAGAAAGGCTCAGCATCATCACTATAATATTCGTTTTCCTCAGTATTTACAGCAAAACCGTTTTGCTGTATGTCTGTGGCAAACGAAGAATCCGATTCTTGAGACAACGGAGAATTAGCAATATACTCTCCCCATATGTAATGCAAATTGCCTTTTGTTTCATCTGAAAGAGCTCGTACCATATCTAATAGCATCACAGGTGATATATCGGCTGCGACTTTATCGTCGGTTTTTTTGCTGGGAGATACAAGATTTTCATTGCTTATCAATACATCAAGTGAATCATATTCATTTTCTTCACCCTGTTTGAGTACCATATTGTAATTCTGATACAAACCATATGAGAAGCATATTACAAGACATGAAACTACTATATTAATAACCAAAAGCAGCGACAAAAGCCGCTGCTTGGTGAAGAAAAATTTGAGATTTTCATTCAAAAAGCTGAACATGGAAAAAGCACCTCGTTATTAAAAGCGAACAGAAACACTAGCGGAACCATACTGCCCTCCCATGACAGTTCCTGGACTGTTATATAAAACTCCGGAAGCTTCAATTCTATAGCAAACACTCTTATCGGCTCGTGCTTCAGCAGTAACACGACCTCCATATACTGCATCTTTAAAATTGTAATCTTGCGTTTCAAACGAGAAACCGCTAGCACCCTTTTTATATATATTTACTTGTGCACACATGTACCTTGTTGTGGATGTATTATTGTAGGCAAATGATGTCCCTATTCCATTGGAACCTGAAATCTCAGTTAGTCCTGTAACTGACATACCGTTACCACTACTTGAATCATTTGCCGCGCTAGAACTCATCGCCATCGTACTTACCGCCATTATCATTGCAACAGCAGCTGCTGTGATCCTCTTCTTGAGTTTCATAAAAAATCCTCCTTTAATTGTTTGTTGTAATCCTGAAATAATCATCAAAAACCGCTCTGAAACGGCACAAACAGTCCATCGGAATCACCTTTCCTTTTATTTTTCCTTATAAAGAATTGATCGTAAATATAGTACCAAACGCCGAATATTTCTATTCTATCTCCATTATAACTCGCTGTTTTCTATTTGTCAAGTTTTTGTACAAATTGTTTACATTTTTTGTTTCCAGTAAAATGCCGAACAAAGCTATGACTTTTCCGCAATTATAACTAAAATTATATAATATAAAAAGGGCGAAGGAGAACCTAGAGTTTTCCCTCGCCCGGCGGCGTACCAAATATACGTTTTTTTATTCCTAAATGTTTGCGGTCGGTCAATCGCAGAAAACAGCGATCAATCATCCATGAACCTTTTCAGAATGCGGGCAACCTCATCAATATCAATGGGTTTCGCCACATGGGCATTCATGCCGTGCTCCAGGCATTTCTGTATATCGTCGGAATATGCGTCCGCCGTCATAGCAATAATAGGCAGCGAAGAATCCGAACGGTTCATGGCTCGGATCTCATCGGTCGCTTCGTAACCGTTCATGACCGGCATTCGGATGTCCATCAGAATGGCATCATAGTATCCCGGAGTTGAGCACCGGAACTTCTCCGCACAAACCTTGCCGTTTTCCGCCCACTCCAGCTCAAGGCCCAGATCGTGAAGCAGCTCATAAGCGATCTCCCAATTAAGCTCGTTGTCCTCTGCGACCAGTATGCGCTTGTTGGAAAATTCAAACGTCGTTTTCTCCTCGACGGGCTGAGCATCCTCGACACCAAGATAGTGCTTTAATCCATAAAACAGAGTGGAACGGAACAAAGGCTTCATCAGGAAGCCGCTGATTCCTGCTGCTCTTGCCTCATCCTCAATTTCGCTCCAGTCATAGGCGGACATCAGCAATATCGGCACATCATCGCCAAGCTCCCTACGCAGCTCCCGTGCAGTCTGAATGCCGTCCATGTCAGGCAGCTTCCAGTCAAGCAGGATCACATGATAATCATTATGCTCCCTATGGTGTTTGGCAGCCATCTTTACAGCATCCTCGCCGTCCAGAACACTCTCGGCGCGGATTCCGATAGAGCGCAGAGAATCAACTGTGCTCTCGCAGAGCTGCTGGTCGTCATCAACCACCAGCATTACCCAGTCGGGCAGGATCATGNNGCTCTTCCGCGCGTATAAGATCCAATACTACCTGAAACTCAGTGCCCTCGCCCTGCCGGCTATTTACAGTGATCTCGCCTCCCATAGCGTCCACAATGTACTTAGTTATGGCCATGCCCAGACCTGTTCCCTCGGTTCGGTGGATACGCTTGTTGTCCTCACGGGCAAAGGATTCAAAAATATGCTGACGGAATTCATCTGACATTCCGATTCCGTCATCTTTTACCTGAATGCATATTCTGGCATAATCATCACCCTTGGGAGACTCTTCCTCGTGGAGGAAGACCTCAATAGAGCCGTTCTCCGGTGTAAACTTTATGGCATTAGAGAGCAGATTCAGCAGCACCTGGTTAAGACGCACGCTGTCGCAATGAACATTCTCCGAAAGGATGTTGAAAATGGAGATATTGAACTTCTGATGCTTCGCCCTTATCTGCGGCTGAACTATGCTGACGATGCTCTCCATGATATCCCGCAGAGATACAAGCTCCTCATTGAGCGTCATCTTGCCACTCTCGATCTTGGACATATCAAGCACATCGTTGATAAGACCCAGCAGATGACGGCTGGACATAGTTATTTTCTTCAAGCAGTTCTGGACCTGCTGCGGATCATCCATATGCGCTGTGGCGATAGCGGTCATGCCCACGATAGCGTTCATAGGCGTTCGGATATCGTGGCTCATGTTGGAGAGGAACTCTCCCTTGGACTTGCTGGCGATCTCGGCCTCCTGTCTGGCCTCCTCCTCCAGACGCTTTGCCTCCTCCAATTCCTTTACTTGCGCACGGTTAAGGTTGAAATACCAAATAAACACGATAATCAGAGCCAACAGAATGACCGCACAAACTGCCGCCGATGCGACAACAGAGCGCGTTCCCAGACTCTCAACGGATTCATTCAGCGCACCGTAAGGCATGAACGTCACGAGATACCACACACTGTTTGGAAGGCTGGACGCATACATATGCTGCCGCACACCATTGACCTGTATCATGGTTGAGTAATCCTCACCGGACTGCATGGCAGCCTCAAGCTCGGCAATATAGTCGTCCGGAGTCTGACTTTCCGTTTCCTCGTATACGGCACGGACACGGTCAAAATAATTGTCCTGCTCCGCAGCGGAATTGCGGACCACAAAGGTGCCGTCCTTTCTTATCACAAGAGAATAAACGAGTGAGTCGTTATTCTCAAGAGAGAGCATGTCTGACAAATAGCTGATAGGCAGCTCACCCACCATGGCGACGCAGTTCTCCATTCCCGGAATACTGAGTCTGACAGGCGCGCACATCAGCACCACCTGATCGCCTGCTCCGTTTTTACCAACGGCAACCCGGCTCTCCCCGTTTTTCAGCGCATCCATAAATATTGCCGGTCCGGAATACTGAAGCGGATCTCCGTAGATTGTTTCAATGTTTCCCTCGTCGTCGCACCAGCTAACGGACTCGTAGTTTCGGCTATGCCCGTAATATGTCATCCACTGAAAGTATTCCTCCTTACTGTTACCGCACATGGGAGGAATGTTTTCGGCAAATGTCGTCATCGGAGTCAGGCATTGATCGCTGATAGCGTCGAAATGCTTAGAGATACGATTGTTGATATTGGACATAAAGTTAACCGCAGCATGGTCGTTGTCAACACCGCGATTGACCTCAAAACGCAGCCACCTAATGCCCTTTTCCGAGATCTCCCGAACCACTACAGAGTACCGGATCTCATTTTTAAGTCGCTCCCGCATAGTTTCTATACGACTTGCCTGAAAAAGCCTTTCCTGATCGTCCTTATGGATAAAGTTGCTGATATAGTCATCAAACATCTCCCAGCGGTTGTTCTGACTATACCGCTCGTCAAAAAAGCTCTCGCGGTTAAACACCGAATAGGTGCCCGAGGAAAACTCAACATAATAAGTGGAAACAAATACATGGCTGAACGCATCAAAGAATCCGACAGAACGCTCTATCTGCTTTTTCATATGCTCGCTCTCAACGCCGACCTTGTGGCGTGTTACACAGAATTTTCCTCCGGTCAGCTCGCAAAAATCAGCCTCGACAAACCCGTCGTAGAAGGAATCATAATACACCATGGAGGGATTGTCCGAGCGGTCCGAAATCGGGCAATGAACGCACGGTGTGTCGCGGTTCATTACGGCCCGATAGCACAAATCGCCCACACGGATCCCCGGATAGCGATCCGCCACCGCCTTATCAAATTCCACAAGGTGAAAATCTTTGTCTATAATATAAATATTATTCTCATCATTTATATTCATTCGTCGACCTCCCAACTTTTTTCGGCGGCAGTGAGTTGCCTCGGGAAATTTCAAATCTCAAAGCAATATTCCTGCTTTTTTTCTTAATGACTTATGTCGCCTCATGTAAAGCTCATCTGCAAAAACGCGGCTGATTTTTATCATGCACTATGTAAAAATCGTTTAATATTGCCCTAAATCAATAAATTGATGCGTTAAAATACGAGTTAAATTGTTGGATTTGTACTGCTTGTAACAAGAAAAGAAGGCTCTAATTAGTCGAATAAAAATGAACAATTCCGCAAAAAGAAAGTCGCCGCAAACTAANNGCACAGAGAATAATGCAATCCACCCTCCGTGCGGAGGGTGACAGTATATGCATCAGAAATTTTATACACCAAACATCACATACCTGTCCTTATCTGCCGATGCAGGAATATAATCACTTTTAGAAAGCTGCAGACTCTTATTCAAATATGCTTCTAAAATCACTCTGCTCATATTTGTAATATCGCAGCGATTTACAGCTTCCTCGGGAGTGAGCAGCAGCGCCTCGCTGTTTTCAAATCCGTCTGATTTTGGTGTTCCCGAAATATATTCCATTACGAAAACCACGCACCACTGCTGTGACTTGAACTGCATAGCAATTATGGATCTTGCATTGGCGGTTACTCCTGTTTCTTCAAGTATTTCTCGTTCAACTGCGGCAGTCGGCAGTTCGTTCTCCTGCACAAAGCCGCCCGGTAACAAGATCCTGTCCTTGGCATTTCCATAGGTATGCCGAACAAGCAATATCCTTCCCTCTATTTCAACAATTCCACACACCGTGTAATATTTGTTGTTCATAATTCAATTCCTTTTCAGCTTAATAATAACACCTTCGTGAAGAATGGAAAAATTCTCTTCTTCATTATTCAGCATATCCATTAGGTCATCACGAAATTCAGAAATTTTCTCGTCTGAAAGAGTTGCTCCAACACCCCTGCTTGCAACCATTCTGTCGCACCAGCTTTCTCTTGAAAATGGAAGATAAAAATCTCGTTTCATAACAGTTTCAACAGAAAAATCATTGTTGAGCCAATGAAAATCCAACCTGTCCAAACGTTTCATAAATCCACTCCAATTTGGATTATAGTGTTTTACAATTTCAAAGCTCCTGCGGATGATTTCGTCTTCACCGGGCAGCCAAGTGAGAAACATAATGAATAGATATCCGTCATTCTTCAAAACCCTATGTAATTCGGGGAGCAGCTTTTCTTTATCGAAATAAACCCAGCATTGCAAAGCAGTCACAATATCAAAGCTGCTATCTTCAAAAGGCAGATCATGTGCGTCAGCACAGATAAAGTCTATATCAGGAATGACAGCTTTTGCTTGTTCTATCATCTCCGACGATAAATCAACACCTGTATAATCACCGCCATAGTTCTTCATATTCATCGGCAAAATTCCTGTTCCTGTACCTATGTCAAGAATCTTCTGTTCAGTCTGACCTACACCAAGAGAGTGAAGCATTCCCCAAAATTCCTGCGGATATATATTTCTGCTTTGGGCATAGAGCTTTGCTGTTCTGCCCCAATCAAAACTATTTCCGCTGTCAATAGCCATATTCCTCAGCCTTTCATAATAAATCTGTTCGGAAAGATAAAACGGTGCGGAAGAAATATGACAGCCCAAACGAAATTCCGAAGCCGATATTCCAAAATATTTCTTAAAGTTTCGTTCAAAAACCTCAAGCGTATCAAAGCCACATGCAAAGGCGATCTCTGTAATGCTTTTATTCGTTTCCGACATCATAACGGCACTGTTCTGAATACGGACTGTATTTATGTAACGCATAGGCGTTATACCCGTAAATTCCATAAATAGCCGAGAAAACTGCGAAACGGAATACCCTGAAGCTTCTGCAAGCTCATTAAGCACAACCTTGCTTCTGAAATTCTCATCTGTATAACTTAGCGCATTGCATATGAATTTCCGCCTGTCCATTTTATCACCGTCCTTATTATAGCATTTTAGTTGAGAGATTGCCCGACGAATTTTATTATTACACTTATTCTCATATCATCACTCCATAAAATAATTATATTCGACAAATAAATATAAGTCAAGCGAGTACTTGTTGCTTTGCTGTATTATCCTTTTTGAGCCGGCTTCTTTGCTGCCTCGCAAATATAGCGCGCTCCCGCAAAGCTATGATCCAGTTCGCCGCGGCGGAAGCTGTTTTCTCCGCAGATATATCCCATGAAATCCGCTGTGAGCTTGCCGACATCATGAAGCTTTCCTGACAGCTGCGCCAAATAGCTCAACTGCATCTTCTCCGTATATTTTTCGGACAGCGATGCTGTTTTTTTTGCAGTGTTCGCCAACTGTCTGGATACCGCCGTCCGATCTTATATGTGCATAGCATTCCAAAATCATCACTCATTTTCATAACGAATAGAAATACGAAATCCCCTGCAAGGTTTTAGGCTTTGCAAGGGATTTTCTGCTATGTTGACAGTTCGATACATTTCTAAACTGTAATTTCAATTTGGTTATTCTCTATTCCAACGATACAGCTTTCGTAATATCCATCGCCCGTTGTTCTCGGTCCGCTAATTACCTCATAACCATCTGATTTTAGTTGCTCAGTTAGGGAATTCACCTTTTCCACGCTGCCAACGCTGAAAGCAAGATGCACATATCCTGTACGATTGAGGGGCTTGTCTAAATCATCCATTTGCGGCTTGTACATTATTTCAAGCCTTGTTCCATTACCGAAGGTAAGAAAATATGAGCGAAAGCCGGTATTTTGATTGTTATAACCGTCATTTGCAACTGCCCCGAAATACTTCATAAAGAAATCCTTCGCCAACTGCAAATCTTCGACATACATTGCTATATGCTCTATTATTATCATACTATAATCTCCGTAAATTCCGATTGTTCTTTCTTCTGATATTTAAATTATACTATAGTTTCAAATCATAGTCAACAGCAAATTTCCATACCCCATAACAACCCAAAGGAGGTTTTACAATGTCATACGCACAACCAACCACTGAACAGATCGAAGAAAGCATGGCAAGCAAGCCTTGGAGATTATTTCATATATTACGGCTATTAAACGCAAGAAAGCCGCGTAATTACGCGGCT
>DLOT01000048.1:9303-61344 GCA_002479715.1 Ruminococcus sp. UBA7477
ACCAACTGAGCTATACCCCTATCTTTTAATCAGCTTATATATTATATCACAGCAACAATGTTTTGTCAAGCGGTTTTCATAAAATTATTGAAGGCGATCAAAAGTGAGCTAAATTAACAAAAACTCTTGACATTCGCACGAAAATATTATACACTAATTATAGCAAATTCTCTACTTTAGTCATTTTGAAAGGAAGGATTATCAATGGGCAAGTTTATTATCAAGAAAACAAACACAGGCTTCACATTCAAGCTTAATTCAGGCAACGGTGAAACGGTCTGCACAGGCGGAGAGGTTTATGCTTCGCTGGCGAGCTGCAAGAACGGTGTTGAGAGTGTTGCAAAGAACGCTCCTGTAGCCGCTGTTGAAGATCAGACGGTTGAAGGTTTCGCAACTGAAAAGAATCCCAAGTTTGAGATCTACAACGATAAGGCAGGCGAGTTCCGTTTTCGTCTGAAAGCTAAGAACGGTCAGACCATTTGCACGAGCGAGGGCTACAAAACAAAGCCGAGCTGCAAAAACGGCGTTGAAAGTGTAAAGAAAAATGCCGTTGACGCAGATGTTGTTCTTCCGGAAGAATAATCAAGTCAAACATAGGCTCTGGGTTTCCGGTGCTTCAGTATGTAGAAACGAATGTTGCTTTATATTGGCAGCATTCGTTTTTACTTTGCTACATGGATTTTGCTTCACTCTCTGCCCTAGCTTTTGTTTCTTCCTCTGTATTATTCTCTGTCGTTTTCTATCTGCAATCTGCCTTCATATAACGCTTACGGCATTGAGCAGCTCACCTGTGTTATTATCAAATTCAAATTATATTCTATTTTATATTTTCAATACTATTATAAAACATAATGAACTATGATAGGTTATATCGTGTTGTTTTACACCGTAGTATTTCATTTTCACTTCTTATTGCTTAATTTTCTGTTTAATAAGAAAAAGGAAATCAGCATAAAAATAGATGATGCTATAAAATAAATATTATTTAGCTCACTAAGATTATTCGCTCCTAATACCGTATTTTCAATTACAGGATAGTAGAAAGCAATAACAGATAAGAGATTATTTATAAAATGGGCAATAATTGAATACCAGATATTATTCGTTTTAATATAAATATAAACATATATAAAAGCAGCACCTAAAATCGAAAAAGCAGATGGAATATCAGGAAAATGTATAATTGTAAATACAGCTATGCTTAATATTGCAGCAGGTAATATCTTTCCATATTTTTTACCTAACTCAATAAACCCGAATCTGAATACTAATTCTTCAGATAATGGAGCAATAATTATAGCGCCCACAATATCATGAATGGTCATGTCATACGCCTCTTCTTCAGCATACGGAAATATGATATAAAATAATTGAGAACTAAAAATCGTCCAACATAATCCAATGATTAAGAAAAGAACTAAAATAATAAAATCCGGTTTAGAAAAAACTTTTTTATTTGATTTAAAAACATCTTCTTTTTTTAAATATAGGAATGCAAATATAGTTCCGATTAACATTGAATAATTTGATACTGCTGATATACCGGAGTCCTGTACATTAATAAGCGCCGCACAAAAAGTCATTATTATAGTCGGAATTATAAACAGAATCGCTAATTTTAATTCGTTTTTTAATAATTTCATGTTTACCTCAGTAAAATATAAAATTTTCCTCACAGTTTAAACGTATAAACTGTGAGGAATTTGCAAGTTTAACCTGTGTCGTCTGCACAAAAAAGATGTCAGCGCGCCGACAGACAAAGAAAAAGCCCCCGCAATGTATGCGGAGGCGCAATGCCCGCGGCGGCTCGCCGCTGGTGGAGCATACGGGATTCGAACCCGTGACCTCTACACTGCCAGTGTAGCGCGCTACCAACTGCGCCAATACCCCAATGGGGTGGGAGGTGAGATTCGAACTCACGGTCTTCGGGACCACAATCCGACGCTTTAACCAGCTAAGCTACACCCACCGAATTCTGAGAGCAAAACAATTTGATAAAAAAACTTAATAGACAGACCGAAGTCTGCATTTGGCGCGTCTTGCAGGACTCGAACCTGCGGCCTACTGCTTAGAAGGCAGTTGCTCTATCCAGCTGAGCTAAAGACGCATAACGGCGAGATAAACTCGCCGTTGGAGCGGGTGATGGGAATCGAACCCACACAACCAGCTTGGAAGGCTGGGATTCTACCATTGAACTACACCCGCAAATTTGATGACATCTCTTTGCAACGTCTAATATTATATCACAGCCGGAGCGAGATGTCAAGTGTTTTTTCAAATTTTTATGGATATATTTTGTTGTTTTTATGCTTGTGAAAATAAGAGAGGATCTTGTTTCGGAAAATTATTCCAAGGACCGAA
The DNA here is from genome assembly GCA_002479715.1 of Ruminococcus sp. UBA7477. GTDB lineage: Bacteria > Bacillota > Clostridia > Oscillospirales > Ruminococcaceae > UBA7477. The sequence goes on from DLOT01000048.1 coordinate 11,665, forward strand.
GCTATGATAACTATGACCGCAAAAACTACAGCAGCGACATAGTTTTCACTTCTTATGCTTCCTCCCACTACACCGCTCATAACGATCGCGGGGATTCGCAGCGGCATCAGCACAAAAAAGAAATCCTTTTTTGAAATTTTTGTAAGAGGCACAAAATAAGTCAGAAGATCTTTCGGAAATCCGGGAAAAATATACATCAGGCTCAGTATTGCCAGAACCTTATTTTCGTCATGCAGAAATTTGAACTTATTTAACCTTTCCTCACTGAACATCGTCTGAACAAGCGGATAACCGATGAGCTTGACTAGCACAAACACGACCGTTGACCCTAGGAAGATCCCGATTATAGAAAAAACCGTTCCCCAGAAAAAACCGAACAGCACTCCTCCGACGATCTGAAGCGGAGGAATAACTCCAAGAATAACCTGAAGTGCCTGAAGTGATACAAACAATGACGCACCCTTCACAATATTATCGTCAACGACTGCCTTGAGGTAATCCCGACCTTCAGACGATCGAAGCATTCCCGCATACGGATACAGCTTGTATATCCCAAACGCCGACAGTGCCAGAAACGCAAACAGTGCTATCAGCTTGACAGTCAGCCTGCGCTTGTATGAAGCGGCGTTTTTGTCGAGCAAAAGCTTATCGTATTCTCCCATTTTGTCCTTTTTGTTCTCCTATTTTTTATTTATAAATCTACCCAGTACCTTCCTGCGAAACCATTTCACATACACAGTCACTATTCTCGTCATGGCTATATCATATATTATAAAAACGATGTTCGCGAAGCACAAAAGTATATACAGTGCATACTCTCCAAGCTTGCTCTCTGTATCCGCGATCTCAGGCGATACCACAAGCATCATCACAAGCTTATAGTAGATCATCACAGATATATTGAATATCAAAAGCTTGACCGCCCACTGAGCAGCCGTTCGCTTTATCCGGGTTTCAAGGACCGATTTCAGGATAGGATAATAGCCGAGAAATGCAATAAACAAAAGCCCGGATTCCTTGTTGGGAACAAGGAAGAAAACCAGCAAAGCGATAGCAGCGTATGTAAGAAACGCCCATCTCATGCTTATCTCTATAACAATGATAACGAGCAGCATTCCGGCAAAAGCCGGTGTCGCATATTCAAGCCCGGGGATTATCGACGCAAGCAGCATGACAAGCAGACTCATCGCCGAGATAATCCCACCGAGCGCTACCTTATAGCTTTTCGCCTTCATACGTCAGCAGCAGCTTATAAGGTCGCCGCCAAAGCATTCACAGCAACAGTCGGCGCAAATCAACCCGGAACACATATCACAGCCGCTGCACGGCGCACAGATCGGGCAAAGGCAGCCTGAGCCGTCGTCCATATTGTAGTGCTTTGAATTATCTCCGTTCATATAACCGCCGCGTCTGCTGTCCATCTGACTGAGAGCGGCCGCATATTCCTTGTTTGACGGATCCATCGCGACAGCTTTGGAAAAGTTCTTATATGCATCGTTAAACCAGCCGCGCGAATAATCGACGCTGCCCATAAGAAAATACCACTCAGCATTTCTCTGGCTTTCCGGAATATTGTTCAAAAGCCTTTCAGCCTCTGTGATGTTTCCGTTTTTAATTAAATATCTAACCTGCGAAAACGAACCCGAACCGCCGTCCGATGCATACTCGCCTCTTTCGGCACTTCCTCCGCGACGCATATTCATGATCTCGTCGTAGGCGCTGTTGATCTCGGTCATCTTCTCATTAGCCAGATCATTCAGCGGATTATTGGCATAATTGTCCGGGTGATACTTCTTGGCAAGCTCCCTGTAGGCGGATTTTACCTCGTCATCGCTGGCGGCGGGCGAAACGCCCAAAACTCTGTAAGGATCTGTCATATTATTCTCCATTCTTTAAGTTGTCGGACAGCTTTTGCGAAATGATCTGCTTACAGCAGGCTTTCAGTCCGAGATAGATTATGTTGTCAAGTATTGGCTTATATTTCTTGATATCCAGCAGCACATAACAGTCTGCCAGCTCACTTATGGTCAGATTAACGCTCTTTGACACGAAATCAGCTATATCGGGTTTCGCTTCTTCAGTGATCTCACCATTGATGTTCAGCTCCCCCGCAAGCGGATTAAACCCGCCCTTTTTTAAATCGTCACGAAGATCGTCTGCCGCATCACAGATATAAACATATCTTCCGATGCAATAACCAAAGCGCCGCAAAATACGCTTCTTTTCCGCATCCGCACAAATATTCTCCGCGATTGCCGCCATCATCTGAGCTGAAGGCTCAGCAGCCTTATCAAGACTGCAATCCTCGTTTTTCTCGATTTCAAGCTGCCGTTTCATCTGATCCTCGATCTGAAGCGCAAGCTCCGGATATTTTGCTTTAGCCTTATTATACCCTCTTTTCATAAATGTAAGCGCTGTTCCGGCAGCGATTTTTTTCAAAAGTCCCCTATCGGAAACATCGTCACGCAGCTTATGATATATAAGGATCTGTGCTGCTGCCGCCGGGTACTCATAACCGCCGCTGCAGAAAAAGCATGGTCGTTTCTTTAACGGATGCACGATACATCGGCATTTTTTGACCTCTCCCCTACAGTCGTTCAGCGCGAAATTCATCAGTGAGAGAAAAGCAAAGTCATAGCTGAGTGCAAGTCGCGCAGCCTGACCGTAGCTTTTTCCTATATGTTTGCACAAACCGCAATAGACAGCCTTATAAGTGTCATACTCACATATCCTCAGCTGAGGCTTGAATATTCTGACATAACCGAAAATAATAATCGCCTCCGCCGCAATTCAATGCTAACATATTTTTGACGATAAGTCAACCTGACAGCAATATACTAAGAAAGCTTTAAGAAATACCGTGTGCCGCGTCGATAAGCTCGGCAGCATTTTTAAGTGTTGTTTCGGTGACATTTTCTCCGCCCAGAAGCCTTGCGATCTCGTCGATCTTTCCCTCGCGGTCAAGCTCGGTAACATTTGTAACCGTCCTGCCGCTCTCAACCGTTTTTTCTATAAGAAGATGGCAGTCTGCCTGTACGGCGATCTGAGTCAGATGCGTTACGCACAAAACCTGCCGCATACGTGATATCCGGCGCAGCTTCACGCCGATCTTCCCGGCTGCCCTGCCGCTTACCCCCGTATCGATCTCGTCAAAGATCAGCGTGGGAACATCATCACGGTCGGCTATGACGTTTTTCAGAGCAAGCATGATCCGCGAAAGCTCACCGCCGGAGGCTATCTTTGCAATAGGCTTCGGCTCCTCGCCGACATTTGCCGAGATCAAAAACTCGACGCTGTCCATACCGTTGACGGTAAGCTTCCCCTTTTGATGCGAAACGGCAATCTTAACCGACGGCATATTCAGAAATTCAAGCTCTGCCGCGACCTCCGCACAAAAACGCTCAGCCGCCTCGGCACGCTTTTTTGAAAGCTCAGCTGCCTTGCGCGAAACCTGCTTTAAAAGCTCCGTTTTTTCAGACGACAGCTCACCTATCCTGTTCTCACTGCCCGTCAGCGCCAAAAGCTCCTCGCCGGACTGTTCACAAAGGCTGATAAGTCCGTCAACATCTGTAGCATAGCGCTTTTTAAGTATCAATATATCATCGCGGCGTTTTGAAAGAGCTGCAAACTCTGCCGGATTTATCTCAACACTGCCTGTCAGCCTGATAAGCTCGCTCGCAATATCGTCAAGCTCTATCCTGAGTGACTCCAAACGGCCGATAATATGCTCCAGATCTGAAAAATCCTCACTGAACGGTGAAAGCCTTTCACACACCTCCGTTACCGCAAGGCTCGCGCCGCCTGCCTCATCCGCGCCGTAAAGCTGAGCTGTTGAAGCCATCAAAGCGTCTGTCAGCTCGCGGGAGGAATCCGCCAGCTTGAATCTGCGTTCGATCTCATCGTCCTCTCCGGCAGTCAGCTCCATAGGCTTTATATCGCTGACTATCTTAGACAGCTTTTTAACCCTGTTCTCTTTCTCCTGTTCACCGAGTGCAAGCCTTTTTATCTCTCTCGAGAGTACCTGAAGGCGCTTAAAATCGGCTCTGTAATCCTCGAGCAGATTCTCAAGACCCGCATATCTGTCAAGCAGCTCCAGATGTTTTTCGGGAGAAAGCAGAGCCTGATTGTCGTGCTGACCGTGAATATTGACAAGCATAGCGCCCACATCGCGCAAAAGCGAAACACTCACCGGACGGGAATTAATATGCGCCGAGCTTTTGCCGTCTGCGCTTATCTCGCGCGAAACTATCAGATCGCCTTCCTCCGCCGATATTCCGTTCTCTTCAAGAAGCTTCACAGCCCCCTGTGGTATACTGTCAAAAACAGCCGATACGACCGCCTTCTTTGCGCCGGTGCGAACGATCTCACGGCTGACCCTCTGACCCAGCGCCGCATTGATCCCGCCGATAAGAATAGACTTGCCCGCGCCTGTTTCGCCGGTGAAGATATTAAGGCTGTTTTGAAAGCTTACTGAAGCTTTTTCGATCACGGCCAGGTTTTCTATGTAAAGCTCACGAAGCATAATAATCAACCATGCCTTTCAATGATATCCTCCGCCAGAACCGCCGAAAGCTCCGCAGCGTCCTCCTGGGAGCGCATCAAAACAAATATAGTATCATCACCCGCAAGTGTTCCGACTACCTGTGCAAAACTAGCCGCATCCAGCTTGGCACAAACCGCCTGCGCCATTCCCGTGTGACAGCGGATAACAACTGTGTTTCCGGCATAATCCACACCCGCAGCAAGGGTATGCATCAGATTATGAAGCTCGTCTATCGGCGAAAGACTGGTCTTAGCGCCTATGGAATAGCGGTAGCCCCCGTCCGGGCAAAGTGCCTTGACAAGACCCATCTCATTTATATCCCTTGAAACGGTAGCCTGTGTCACAGAAAAGCCCATGGACTCAAGCTCGTCCTTCAGTTTTTCCTGTGTGTCTATTTTTTTTTGTTCAATAAGAGCCTTTATCGACTGCTGTCTTTGCTTTTTCATAATAATTGCCTTTCATACTGCGCGCCGCTATTTCATTGGCGTCATGAGCTTTTTGTGAATTGAGTTGTGGAAGCTGTCACCGTTTATATCTATCAGACTGACCGTTTTCTCCGATCTTGTTATGACAGCGTAATCACCCTGCGACAGATACAGCTCATTCACACCGTCGACCGAAAGGATCACCTTATCCTCACCGTTTGATTTAAATGACACCTTAAGCTTTGAATCAGGTGTAAAGATCATTGATCTCGCAAACAGAGAATGCGGACAGATCTGCGTAAATTCGATACATTCAAGCTCAGGCTCGATAAGCGGTCCTCCGGCAGAAAGCGAATAGGCTGTTGCGCCTGTAGGGGTCGAAAATACAAGTCCGTCCGCACGGAGCGAGGAAACGATCGTTTCTCCCTTGGATACCTCATAGTCGGATATCTTGCACCCCTCAGTTTTCATAAACACAACATCGTTCAGAGCGGTGAAACTCATCGTTTTCAATGAGTCGGTATAAACCGAAACCTCGAGCATCATTCGCTCAGAAACATAGTATCTGCCGCTGCAAAGCTCCTCCAGCAGCGCGATATCTTCATGCTCAAGTGTTGCCATAAAGCCAACCCTGCCGCAGTTAAGCCCGAGGATCGCCTTTCCGTAATCGGCGAGCTGCTTAGCATACTTCAGTATCGTTCCGTCACCGCCGACTACCAGAACAATGTCACATATCGGCATCAGCTGCTCTATAGCGCCGTAGGTTATGCGGCTGTCACACAGCTTATGCTCCATAGCAGACTCAGCAAAAAGTCTGCATCCGTTTTTACAGAAAATTTCCGCTGCCTGCGAAAGGTATTCACGGCAGTGGGGTTTATCCGTGTTCGGACAGATATAAACATTCATTTCCGGCTCACCTCTTTTTAGTGTAACTGAAAAGCTTTTTCGGCTATCTTGCCGAAATCGGCATCAAACGGCCTTACATCGCCGACATATTCCGCATATAAAAGGTATTCGATATTGCCGCTGCCGCCTTTTATAGGCGAGGGACAAAGCCCCAAAACGGCGCAGCTTTGTGAAACAGCGCCGCAGACCTCTTTCAATACCCTGATATGGTCAGCCTTCTTTTTAACTATACCGCCCTTGCCGACAGCCTTAATTCCTGCCTCGAATTGGGGCTTTATCAGCAAAACCAGCTTCGTGCCGATCTCCAGATCTGAAAGCATAAACGGAAGCGCCGTTTTCAGAGAAATAAACGACAAGTCAGCAGTCATTATGTCGATCGGCTCGGGAAAAAAGCCGACCCCGAGCAGCTTGACGTTAACGCCTTCCATATTGATAACACGAATGTCGCCACACAGACTTTGATGAAGCTGCCCATGACCAACATCAACGGCATAGACTCTCAAAGCACCGTTTTGCAGCATATAATCTGTGAAGCCTCCGGTCGAAGCACCAATATCGGCGCAGATCTTACCTCGGAAGTCGATGCCAAAACTCATAGCCGCGCATTCCAGCTTCAGCCCTGCCCGACCCACATATTTAAGCTCGCCGCCCGTAATGCAGATCTCATCGCTTTCGATTACATCGGCAGAAGGCTTGACGGTCTGCTTTCCGTTGACGGCGACATTTCCGTTTTCGATAAGCTCTTTTGCTTTAGCCCGCGACTTTGCCAATCCGCGGCTCACAAGCTCACAGTCAAGCCTGCTCATTCCAGCGCCTCTCTGAGTCTGTCTGTGATCTTTTCTGTCGAAAGACCGCATTCGTCCAAAAGCTCGGCGGCACTTGCCTGCGGCATAAACGGCCTTACGCAGACCGGCTCGACATTGCCGAATTCCATAAGTCTTTGAGCTACAGAGCCTTCAAACGACGATTCTTCAAACACAAACACCTTATCGTAAGATCCTATTATCTTTTTGACATTATCCGTAAACGGAAATACCTTGACAAGCTTCAGAATATCACAGGAAAGACCGAGTTTTTTCAGCGTCAGGTATGCGTTATTAACATTTCTGTAAAGTCTGCCGTAAGTCACCGCCAAAACTTTTGAGCCATGCTTTTTATAGGTATATGACACCGTAGGCTTTTCGTTTTTCGGAAGCTTATCTCCGGCTGTCTTGGGGTATCTGACTGCACAAATGCCCTCATCCTCACAGATCGCCTTTTCAAGACAAAGTCGCAGTTCTGCATAGCACGACGGCGAGTAAATGGTCGTGTTTGGGATAGTGGTTAGCATCGGGACATCAAAAATCCCCTGATGAGTTTCTCCGTCACCTCCGACAGCGCCCGCTCTGTCGATACCGAGAACGATATGCAGTCCGCATATAGCGGCGTCGTGGATCAACTGGTCGTAGCTTCTTTGCAAAAAGGTCGAATAAACGGCAAATACAGGCGTCATTCCCGAAGAAGCCAATCCTGCACAAAATGTAACGGCGTGTTCCTCGGCAATGCCGACATCGAAAAATCTTGCCGGATAGCGTTTTGAAAACTGCGCCAGCCCGGTGGCGTGTTTCATAGCGGCTGTTACGGCACAAATTCTCCTGTTTGTTTCAGCCAGCTCACACAAGACCTTTCCGAACTCTCCCGAATAACTGTCTGAAGGTGTAACATCAGGATTTCCTGTCGCTATCTCAAACGCTCCGACCGCATGGAACTCTCCGGAATTGGCCTCCGCCGGCGGATATCCCTTTCCTTTTACGGTGTTTACGTGAACGATCACAGGCTTTTTCATAGACTTCGCCAATCTAAGCGCATTTTCTATATCGGAGAGATTGTGGCCGTCTATCGGGCCGAGGTATTCAAACCCCATATCCTCAAAAAGTGTGCTGTGAAGCAGTATCTCTTTAAATGCATTTTTTGAAACGCTGATTGTTTTTGCAATAGGCTTTCCGACTATCGGTGTGCTTCGGAGAAACTGATTGACAGTATCCCTTGTTTTAATATATGTTTCGGTAGTCCTCAGCGTAGAAAGATATTTTGCAAATCCGCCGACATTTTTAGATATCGACATCTCGTTGTGATTAAGGATCACAATAGTATTGGTATTACTCTTACCTGCGTTGTTCAGTCCCTCAAAGAACATTCCGCCTGTCGCCGCACCGTCGCCGACAATAGCCACGGCACAATGCCTGCGGTCGCCCTTTATTCTCATAGCCGACGCGTATCCAAGCGCCGCAGAAACCGCAGTTGAAGCGTGTCCGCAAACAAAAGCGTCATACTTAGACTCTGACGGTCTTGTAAAGCCTGAGATACCGCCGCTTTCACGCAGCGACTCAAACCGATCAAGTCTTCCCGTCAATATTTTATGCGTATAAGACTGGTGGCTCGTATCCCAGATTATCTTATCCTTTGGCGGGTCGAAAACGCGGTGGATCGCCATAGTCAGCTCAACGACCCCCAGATTTGAAGCAAGATGTCCGCCGTTTTGCGAAACGGTGTCGATCAACAGACCCCTTATCTGGCTGCAAAGCTCATCGCACTGCTCGTAAGACAGCTCTCTGAGATCCTCCGGGAGCTTTAATTTATATAGGTTAACAGAAGAATTGCCGCTCATTACACCAATCCCCTTTTTTAGTTCTTTCGCGTAAGAAGTCCTCCGGTAAGTTCGATCAAAAATTCACTGTTATCAAAGCTTTTCAAAATATCCTGCGCCTCTCTTGTAAGCTGAGTACAGATCTCATTTGCTTTGTCCGCACCGAAAACCGAAACATATGTGGATTTATTCTGTCGGCTGTCGCTGCCTATCGGCTTACCAAGCTGCTCAAATGTTCCGGTAACATCGAGAATGTCATCTCGNNGATCCTTGCAGATGTAATGATATCTTCCCCGGCACCGGCGAGAATACAACCCATTTCGCAGGCAGCTGATATAAGCGCACCTGTCTTTTTCTGCTGAAGCTCATCAAGAATATCCTGCGATATCTGCTTTTGTTCGGCAAGCATATCAATGACCTGTCCGCCGATCATGCCTTCGATCCCGATCGCATGGGATAATGTCAATGTCAGCTTAGCTGCCGTTTCATAAGAAATATCGCCTGCCTTGGCCTTTTCCGATATTATTTCAAACGGCAAAACGGAAAGCGCATCACCTGCCAGAAGCGCGACAGCCTCAGGATATGCCTTATGGCAGGACGGTCTGCCGCGGCGAAAGTCATCGTTATCCATGCATGGCAGATCATCGTGGATCAGCGAAAAGGTATGCACAAGCTCAATAGTGCAGAAAATATCAAGCAGAAGTTCGGGCTCTTTTCCGCCGCACATAATGTAAAACTCACGCATAAGAACCGGGCGAAGTCTTTTTCCGCCCGCAGACAGCGAATACTTTGCCGCCTCGGAAACAAGGTCTGTCAGCGGATTTCCGTCGGGGATAAGCGCGAAGAGGCGTCCGTTTATCTGTTCGCATATTTCGGAAAGTTTATCGGTCATCATTCGTATTTCCTTTCAGTGCCGCCCTCTTCAAGCACAGAAACCTGCAATTTTGCATCATCCAGCTCTTTGCGGCAGACCCTTACAAGCTCTGTTCCTTCTTTATAAAGCTCTATAGCGTCGCTCAGCGGAAGACTGTCGCTCTCAAGAGCATTTGAAATTTCGCTCAGACGCTTCATAGCCTGTTCAAAAGTCATGTCTGTCATAGTTTTCTCCGTTTCTCTTACAGCCCGCCGTCATGACGATCGACTTTTTCGACATTTGCGGTCAATTCGTACTCTGCGGATCTTATGATTATCCTGCTGCCGACGTTTACACTTTCGCCAGACACCGATCTTCCGTTTTCGTCTGTTACGACCGCATAGCCGCGTTTCAATACTGCCAGCGGACTCAATGCTTCCAGTCTTCTTTCAGATGCAAGCAGACTTCCGCATTCCCGATCGATCCTAGATCTCACAGCGGAATATATCCTCGCTGCTGAGGCGGTAAGATTTTCCTCATCACGTCTGAATTTTCTCAGCGGCGAGAATGATCTCAGTCTTAACTCCGCGGAAGAAAGCCTGAGCTTCTCCGACGAGAGCCGGACCCTCATAGCCCAATTCAAAGCTTTCTCGGCAGCCAGCAGCTCAGCTCTTTGGTTTTTCACCTGCGGAACGGCAAGCTCGGCAGCCTCAGAGGGTGTTGCGGCACGTCTGTCCGCCGCATAATCGCTCAGCGTAGTGTCGGTCTGGTGACCGACAGCGGAAATGATCGGGGTTTTGCAATTGAAAACCGCTCTGACTATCCGTTCGTCGTTAAACGCACTCAGATCCTCTGCCGATCCGCCGCCTCTTGCCAGAATAATAACGTCACAGCCCATACTGTCTACAGAGCCGATCGCATCACATATGCTTGAAACGGCATTAGCTCCCTGAACATACGACGGAGAGATCAAAACTCTCGCTGTCGGGCAGCGTCTGCCTATAATATTCAAAATATCCTGAAGCGCTGCGCCGTTAAGAGAAGTCACTATGCCGATCTTGCGAGGCATTGGGGGCAAAGGCTTCTTATTCTTCACATCGAAAACGCCTTCACTTGAAAGCTTTTCTTTAAGTGCCTCCAGCTTTGCCTTCCCTATTCCTGCACCCTGAGGCGCCACGCTCTTGCAAACAAGCTGAAGGCTGCCTGTTTCCTCATAATATGAGACATCGCCGATCGCCAATATGCTCATTCCGTCAGCAAGCCGAAGCTTCAGCTTTTCCGCGCTGCTTCTGAACATCACTGCGCTGATCAGCGCGCCGTCGTCTTTTAATTTGAAATATATATGACCTGACCCGTAGCCGTCACGCAGATTTGTTATCTCGCCCATAACTGCAACATTTTTCAGCTTTGCGTCGCGGCTCAGGTAAAAAGAAAGATATGTATTCAGTTGTGAAACCGTGAGTATGGAGGCCAATCAAATCAATCCTTTTTTCAATGCACCGAAAAGCGCAACACCTGCCGCATTGTCGCATGAAAACTCGGGTGCGGCAAAATATGCGTCAAAACGGCTCGCAAGCCTTCTCTGCAAAATACCGTCCGACATAACGCCACCGGCATAAACGATACTGAGGCTTCCAAGCTTTGTCAAAGCATATGCGGTCATTTCCGATATCGTTTCTCCGATAAAGTCCAGACAATAGGCGGCGACATTTTCTTTTGTTTCACCGTCTGCCAGCATTCTGGCGCAGATATTTTCCAGACCCGAAAGACAGCAGCTGCCCTCTTTCAGAACAGGCTTACATTTTATGTGCCTGTCTGCATTTTCAGCCAGCTTTTCAAGCAACTTGCCACATGGAAAATCAAGCCCCAGCATAAGTCCGACTCTGTCAACCGCCTGCCCTGCCTTCAGATCGAGCGATGAAGCAAATCCGTCGATCTTCAAAGCATCAACGCGATCCGGGGTGCAAAGCAGCAGATCGGTAGTCCCGCCGCTGACATGGAATGCTAAAAAAGGCTCGTCATTTTTTAAAAGAGAAAGCTTGTCCGCTGAATAGAGAGCCGCCAATATATGACCTATCTGATGTGAAGTTGTAAAGATCGGTGCGCCCGTTGCGGCGCTTATGCTCCTTGCCGCTCCCTCTCCCACTAAAAAGCATGGCATATATGAGCCTTGAACGGTCCGCGGAGCATTTGAAGCCGCCACTGCTTCAAGATCGACCTTGCCGATCTCTGCAAAAAGGCTCTCCATCAGCTCAGGAAGCTGTTTTGTGTGATGAAAGACTGCATCGGACTGCCGCAGACCTGCTTCTCCTGATTTGACAGGCAGAAGGCGCTTTCGCTGTATTATTCTCCCGTTGGCTGCATCATAAGCCGCGCAGGAGGTAGTGTAATTGCTTGTATCAAGCCCTAAGACAATACTCATTTATCAGCATCTTTCGGCAGCGATCTGGAAAACGAGCCGAGAACTCCGTTGATAAACGAAACATCTGCATCATAAGCATATGCTTTTGCCAGATTGACCGCCTCGCTGATCGCCACATTGACAGGAACGCCGTCACTGTAGAGCGATTCATATATAGCTATGCGCAAAATAGCGAGATTGAGCTTGGGTATTCTGCCGACAGTGCGTTTGTCACTGTAGCCGGCAATGATCTTATCAAGCTCCTCCCTCTTCTCTACAACACCGCATACAAGCTCTTTCACATCTTTGTTGACAGGCAGCCCGGCATCATTTTCAGCGATCTCAAAAAGCTCATTCAGCTCCCCGTCGCCGCTGAAAAGCTGTTCAAAGCAGATTATGAAGGCAGTTTCTCTTATTTCGTGTCTTGTAGGCATAATATCATTCCTTCGTATGTATGTTGACATTTATAAAGCAATAACGCGCTGCGACCTGCGCCCGGGATAACCGGACACAGGCTGTAGCGCAGTAAAATACTATTCGTAAGAAATATCTCCGACGGTAACATTTACTCTTGCAACGGTAAGACCCGTCATTGACTGGACCGCAGCCTTTACGCTCTCCTGAACCTGAGCCGCAACGGCAGTAGCTCTGCATCCGCTTTTTACGCAGATATTCATTGAGATCTCAACAACGTCGTCAACATAGCCGACAGAAACCTGTTTGCCCGAGCTGCTTTTCGACATAATGCCGATGAGCGACTTTGGCTGTGGCTTTATGCCCTTTACCTGCTCAATTTCCTTCACGGCGTTTACCGCGATAGTCGAAATGACCTCCTCGCTGACCATAAGTCTGCCTCTAACGTCATTAGCTGTCTTTTCCATAGGAATACCTCCGTGTGTTACAAAGCATAAGGTAACCAAAGCCTTTTGCCCGTATAGTTATTTTTAGTATAACACACTTTTTTGAAAAGTACAACTAGTTGACATCAAAAATTCTGATATTTTCATTTTTTATTTTGACCTCTTCAAGAAGTATCGCTTTTATCTGAGCTGCCTGCTGCGGTGTCAAGCCATCTGACTTTACAACAATACTGGCAGAATCACCGTCAAGATAGACTACGCAGTCTTCAAATCCTGAGGCTATTATCAGGTTTTCGATCTTGCTCTCCTTTTCGATAAGCTCACTCATCGCCGCGGCGCTCTGGGTAGCGACCTCCTGCTCCTCGGCTGTTGAATCTCCGCCGTTCATAATCAATGAAAGGGTTTCGATTGCCTCATCTCTTGACTGCATTTTGTCAATTCTCGCCTGTGCAAAGTAGGTCGCGGCATCGGAGGCGTTTCCGTTTACCGACTGAGTATCGCCGTAGGTTATTCCCGAAGTGCCTTTCATGACCTCGGTCGCCTTAAGCTCAGGGGCTGTCTGAGATGCAACATAGTTGACATAGACAGCCAGGCCGAGAATAAGGGTCATACCTGCGAGAATGATCTGCTGCTTTCCGATGATAACGTGTGGTCTTTTCATAACAGTTTCCTCCTAAAGAAAATTATATCAATTAGTTTGTTTTATGAAGCGCGCTTCGCTACACATATATTGGCAGTCGAAATCCCCAGTGCTGCGGCAGCGGCACTGATGAGCTTTTCGTCTAAAACAGGGTCGCCTGCGCCCTGAGCTACTATCAAAACTCCCGTTATTCTGGGGCTGACAACCTTTGAAAGCACCGGACTGCTGCCCGCGATCAGCGGTTCTGACTTTATGCTTCCTCCTGAGCTTTCGTTTTTGCTTTCGGTTTTGTTGAGATACACATATTCCGAAGAACCCTCTACCGAGATCATGACCTCGACCTTTCCGCAGCCGGATATCTGCGAAAGTATCGTGCAAAGACTTTTTTCCTTTTCGCAGCGGTATTCTTCGCATTCTCCCAGCTTTGCGGAACATTCGGCAGATGCGGTTTCCTGCCCGCCGAGATCAAGTCCGGAGAGAAAGATCAATGCGATGCCGATAAGCCCGACAGCCACGAACACCCCTGTCTTTATCTTGCCCGTTTTCTCGTCAGTCAGCAGTTTGCTCAGCTTTATCGCCATTTTTACTCCTCCCAAGAAACATTGACATCCTCCGGGAGCAGCTCATTTGTTACGATTTGCTTGACCTCGCCGTAGCGATCGAGCTGCTCCTTTGAGATAACAACATCGACACGGGCAACCTCATATCGCCCGTCCCCGGTTACGATTAATTCTATGCTGACCGACCGCGGTTTTATTCCCGCTGATACAAGTTTTGCAGAAATAAAATCAGCGATCCTTTCCGAAGCCTCCTCCGAAACGCTTTCCGAAAAAGCCAGTTCGCCTTCCTGCTCGTATGTCAGCTCAAATTCGGCAGTATAGCTTTCTACAAGCTCGCCTAAGTTTACGGACAAGAGCGGCTGCGCCACCGATATAATGATTATCAGCGCTGTGATCGTCCTTATCTGCGGCTTATATTTTTCGGATACCGCCATGTCAGCCAATGAAGCACATATTCCGGCAACGCATCCTGCGATCAATGCGGCTTTCAGCATCGTATCAGCCTCCTTTGGTTTATACGGCGTTCATACAGGCAAGCATCATCAATGCCGTTGATATGATAAATACAAGTCCCATAAGCACGGACACGGTCAGGATTATCGAAAAAACATCACCGACGCCCGATATCAGCCTTGAAATATTCTTCTGCCCCAGGATCTCCGCACACCCGTGAGTAATACTGACAGCAAGCCTCATTGNNGCAACAGGCCTGATGCAGGTCAAAAGTACAGCCATAACGCCAAACGCTCCGGCGGCCGAGCGGATCAGTGCTATACTGCCGCTGACCGTGGAATAAGCGTCGGAAACGGCGCCTCCGATAACGGGAACTACGCTTGCGGCAGTATATTTTGCCGCCCTTATCGCCGCGCTGTCCGCAGATGACGCCAGAACGGTTTTTACCGACAATGCGCCTACAAGAACAGTAGCGCATATACCGAGAGCCCACTGTATCCCTCTTTTTATCGACGCAGACAAGGCGCCGCTGAACAGCGGACATATCCCCTCGGAGATCGACACGGCAAGCACTGCACTGCAAAGCGGAACGATCATTTTTTCGGCAAACAGCGAAACTATCTCACACAGCGACATCATCGTTACAAAATATCCCGAGGCTGCCGACGCATAGCCTCCGCTTGTCAACAGCGAAGCATAGACAGGTATGTATGCCAGCATAAAAGTGCTTAGCTCAGAGAGCATCTGACTCACGGCTTCTAAGATCCTGTAGATCTCCGTATACATCAGCCCGACAGCGGTAAGCGCACCGACAGTTGTCAGCGCACCGTCAAGGCTCCCTCCCGACAGATTTGTGAGCATAGAGCATATAAGAATAACACCGAGCAGCTTACCGGCAAGCGCAAACGGTGCCGAAAGCTGAGCGGTAAAGCTTTGCCACATGGCTCTTAGTACGCCGCCGACCGACACTTTTTCGCCAATTTCCTCCGCACCGACCTCCAATTCGGCAGTCACATCGCTGTCAAGAGAATTTTCGGCTGCCTCCTCCAACTGAGAATATACTTTGTCGGAGTATTCATCGGCGCTTGCGGTGACTACGGTCAGCAGCACCGCAGCAAGGATCGCCGCTATAAACACTAATACCTTTGCAATCTTCATTTTCAGCTTCCTATCAGGGACAGGCACAGCTCGGCCACCGTTTCATAAAGAGGCAAGGAAATGACCAGCAGGCTTATCCGTGCTATTATTTCGATCTGAGACGCCAGAGCGCTCTCGCCGCAGTCCCGGCAGCAGTCGGCGGAGAGCTGTGAAACTATACAGATACCGAGCGCTTTCATCAGTATCAGGACATAATCCGAATCAATATCGGCAAGTGAAAAAAGCTTTTGAAGCTTGGCGGTCACACCCAAATAGCTCTCTATAAACCCCGCGGCTGTGATTATTATCACAGAAAGAGAAACCAAAACACGCATATCAGGGTTGTCCCGCCCGATCAGCTTGACCGCTGCACAGGCACATATCACAAGACCGCAGGCTGTTACAATTCCCATCAGTATATACCGAATATGCTTTTTATCGACTCAAACAGGCTGCCGATTTCGCTGATAATCATAAACAGCACAACTATCAGACCTGCAAGAGTTGTCATCAATGCCTGCTCATCGCGCTCGGCACGTTTTAAGAGCTGATTCAGCACCGAAACGATTATGCCTATTGCGGCTATTCTGAATATGAAGTCAATATCCATTTCTCTGATCCCTTTATATAATCAACAGCGACACAAAAACTCCGCCCAAAAATCCCAGCATACTATATAGCCTGCATTTTTCATCACATTCCGAGGCGCTTTTCTCTCCGGCTCTCTGCATTGCTCCGCGCGCCCTTTCTGCAATCGCAAGCTGCGTTTGCAGATCTGTCGTTCCGAGTCGCGATACCGCAGAAACAACAACCTCTCTTTCTGACGGCAGCAGCGGAACGGATCTGAAGCTTTCGCTGTCTTGCAGCGAGCCTTGCAGATCTGTCGGATCAAGCTCATGCCAAAAGCCGCCAGACGATGTTTTTGAAAGCTCTGACAATATCTCGCCGGTTGTCGCTGCGTTAAATTCAAGCATCGTTTTTATATCGAAGAAGTCACTTTCCAATTCGCGCAGAGCATTGTGACGGCAGCGAAGCCCGGCTGCTTTTTTTAACCCCAGTGCCGAACAGCAGATAACAACCGCCGCCGCTCCGATCGCCCTAATCATTGCCAATACGGATAAGGCGCACAACCTTTCCGCAAAGCGCCCCTGTTCCCAGAACACAGGCATAGTCGAAGACCTTGTCTTTGATGAGCTTAGAAATAATGCCGCGCCTTTTTGCATCATCGTAATCGGGAGAATGGGTCGTTGCTATGAGCTTTACTCCTGAGTTTACAGCATAATCAAGAGCTCTTAGATCCTCCTTTGAGCCTATCTCATCGCAGACAAGAACTGCAGGCGACATCAGCCTGACAGCCGCCATGATTGCTTCAAACTTACTGTATGATGTAAAAACGTCAGTAAAGATGCCTATATCGTTCTGACAGTCGCCGTTTGAAACGGCAGCGATCTCGTTTCTCTCATCAGACAGTGAAAGTCGCATAGTATTTCCAAGTGAACGGCAAAGGTCGCGCAGAATTGTTGTTTTTCCGCTTGCAGGAGGACCGATAATCAAAAGGCTTTTCGGTCCGTCCGAGAAGATCCGCCGCACAAGCTCGTCCGCACAGCCTATGATCTCCCGTGCTATTCTTATATTGACAGAGCTTATGTTTTTGACGCTCTCCGTTTCATATGAGGTCGCCGATGTTACCACGGCACTTCCGCAAAAGCCTATCCTGCACCCGCCGCTTATCGTTATGTAGCCCCTTGCCAGTTCCCGCGAATAACTGTGGACCGAACCATGAAATGCCCGCTTTATCAGAGTGTCGATATGCTCGGGTGTAACGGGTATGCCCTCAGATGAAGCATTAACAAGCTTTCCGTCCGGACGAATGAAATACTCCTTTCCGAAAAGTGTTGCTGTGAGAAACTTGCCGCGTCTGAGCCGCAGCTCCTGTATTCTGACTCTCTCGATCTCAGGTATCAGCCGCACCGCCTGCGAAAGCTCAAGCGGCAAAAATTCAAGTACGTCGTTGATTTTGCTTATCTGCTTTTCCATGCTTCAAGTCCTTTCATGCAGTTTGTCCGTTCTCTAAAAAATACTATGCCGACATATCAGAATATATGCTTATCAAACCTTACACCGCTCTAATATATTGTGCCTCCTGCATAAATTTCAAAGCGGTAATTTGTGCAAGCCTACAATTTTATCAAAAAAAGTGAGTAGAATTATCATTTCTGATCGTATTAAATTATGGTGTATTGCATAAATTGAATTTTTACTTGCCAAATCAGCGGAATATGTGTATAATTATAATAAAAGTAATAATATTGAATGAAACGAAAGGGAGATAATTTTGAAAAATCTGACACAGGAGCATATCAACGTCCTAAATCACTCGAAAGAAATCATAAACGAGGTCAGAAAAGTTATTGTCGGCAAGGACGAGATTATTGTCGATGTTCTTATCGCGATACTGTCAAAGGGACATATTCTTTTGGAGGACAACCCCGGTGTCGGCAAAACGACCCTTGCACTTGCCTTTTCAAAAGCTATGTCGCTTGACTACAGGCNNTCAGGCGTGTCCAGTTTACACCGGACGTTTTGCCCAGTGATATCACCGGCTTTTCCGTATACAACAAGGCTAAGGGGACCTTTGAATACTCGGAAGGCGCTGCGATGTGCAACCTGTTTCTCGCAGACGAAATAAACAGGACCTCCAGCAAAACGCAGGCTGCGCTTCTGGAGGTCATGGAGGAAGGCAAGGTCACTGTTGACGGCGTGACCCGGGAGCTGCCAAAGCCATTTTTCGTTATCGCAACACAAAATCCGATAGGCTCTATCGGCACCCAGATGCTTCCCGAATCGCAGCTTGACAGATTTTTGGAGAGACTCAGTATGGGCTATCCCAACACACAAAGCGAAGTAGATATGCTCAGAGCCAGACAAACCAAGAATCCATTAGACGACGTCAGGG
Source organism: Ruminococcus sp. UBA7477 (assembly GCA_002479715.1). Taxonomy (GTDB): domain Bacteria; phylum Bacillota; class Clostridia; order Oscillospirales; family Ruminococcaceae; genus UBA7477. The sequence continues at coordinate 30,025 of DLOT01000048.1, forward strand.
CAGTCGTGACCAAGCAGCAGCTCATGGATGCGCAAACAGTCGTGGAAAGCATTTATGTTGACGACGAAATACTAAAATACATAACCGCACTCGCTACCGCTACAAGAAACAACGATATGATAAAGCTCGGGCTAAGCCCGCGCGGCTCACTCGCGCTTTGCAGATCGGCAAAGGCTACGGCTCTTTTAAAGGGAAGGAGCTATGTTCTTCCGGATGACGTTACGTTTGTTTTCAAAAAGGTCGTAGCGCACAGGATCATACTCAGCTCGGCGGCAAGGATAGACGGAGTTTCTGCCGAGGACCTGCTTGACAGAATAGTTGAGTCTGTTCCCGTTCCCAGGGTTTCCAGGGTTTAACGCTATGCTGATAATTGCGTTTTTCTATTTGCTTATCATTGTAGGCTGCATACTGTTCTACATTCTGTATAAGGATATTTTCTCATTTTATCTGCTGATCTCGGCGGCAGTAATTCCTCTGCTTTTATTTATCACGATGATAATAAACAAGCTCAGGATAAAAATTTGGCTTGAATGCTCCTATAAGAATGCGGTATGCGGACGAAAGATACCTGTGATAATCAACATTGTCAACCGTTCGCCCTTTCCCGTTTCCTGCGCAGAGATAACGGTATGCTTTCAAAGCCTTGTTTTCGGCAGCCCCAAGAAAATAACCGTCAACACACCTGTCTACGCTAGGAATACCCAACAGCTTTGCCTGATGATCTCTGCCGAATACTGCGGAAAAATGGAGATCTACATTAAAAAAGCCAAGATCTTCGATGCCGTCAAGCTTTTTAAAGCCAGAATAAGACCAAGCGGACAAAGAGCGACAGTAACCGTAATGCCGCCGATCTCGCATATTAATCCGCAGATTTCCTATCAGAACAATGTTTACAGCGAGAATGATATCTTTTCAAAGCACCGCCCCGGTGATGACCCCTCCGAGATCTTCGCGCTTCACGAGTATCGTCCCGGGGATCGAATAAACAGAATACACTGGAAAGCTTCGGGAAAGAAGGACGATTATATCGTCAAGGATTTTTCTCTCCCCCTTTCAAACAATATCGCCATGATCCTCTGCCCTGTTTCCCAAGATATCAGTTCGAAAAAGTCTTCCGAAAACCCGCTTATGGTTTTTACCAATATCATGAGTGCGGCAGCTTCGATGAGCGCCGCTCTTATCGACGCTGAAACACAGCATACTTTCATATGGTCAAACGGCGAGGAAAACGTTTCGGCAACCGTTTCTGATACTGAAGAATACCTCAGATTCATGTCGCTGTGCCTTTCGACCAAATTGAATGAGAACAGCAAGCTTGCGGCACTTAACAGATATATTCTTCAAAGCGAGTCACGCTTTGATCATATTATCGTTATAACGGATATTTGCGACAGTGAGCTTCTCACTATGCTTACAGCTGAGGAGTATTCCTCCAGAAAAACTGTTATTTGCAGAGAATGCACAGTCGATAACGTCTCCTTATATGCAGACAGCGAACCGAAGGTCATCATTTTGCCGAGCGACGGATCAATGAGCGTGCTTTCGGAAATGACAGTATAAAATAAATGTGTAGATATTGAAAGGACCTGAGCGTGGACTGACGCACATTCACATATGGGGATAAACTAAAATGAAGAATAATCTCAATCGTTTCGGCAGATTTGATTCGGGAATCACCGTTGAACCCGATGTACATATGCTGACAGGCAGACAAACCGGCTTTGGCAGCGGATTAGTTCAGCTAATTCTGATAAATGCGCTTATAATGTCATCAATTATCACAGGGCTGAGCTATATCACAACGGGAGCGAATGTTTTCATAATCATGCTTGAGACTGCTGTTCTCAGTGGTCTTATCTGCCTGCCCAAAAACAAATGGCCGGCTGTCGCCGCTCTTGCAGCTATACTGTTAATGCTGATAACAAACTACAGAAGCATTGTCGCCGGGTTTACAATTTTGATCAGTAAGTTCGCACTTCTTTCAAAATCCCACTTATACGGCATGGAAAGAATTGCGGAAGAGTATCTGGTAACCGACGAGAGCAGCGCCGTGACCTGGTGTCTGGCGGCTTATGCGTTCATTCTGACGCTTATTCTGTATTACAGTGTCTTTATTCACAGCAATTTTCTGATAACCTTTCTTGCGACTTTTATAATGCCGGAGATCGGTCTTTATCATGGCAAGGTTCCGAGCTACACAGCGGCATTCGTTTTGCTGACATCATACCTGTGTGTTTTTGCCATGCAGCTCAACGATTTTTCTGCCAACAAACACGGAAGAAACAATACGTTTACCAAACAGCGCCGAAAAGAGATCTTTTATCTTACGGAAACGTCTTATAAACGTTCGGCGTTCGCCCAGCTCGCAGGCCAGCTCTCACTTATAACCGCTCTTGNNCTCTTGCGGTCATAATTTCATTTATAGGTATACAGGCATCTAACTATGAGCGCAGCAAAGAGATCAATATTCTGAGGACCGAGCTTACGCTGGATTTTTCAGCCCGCGGCTTAAACAGAGCCATAGAAAAAATCAAGGACATCAACAGCGATATCAATATAAACATTAACGTTAATAACGGAAACAAAAAGCCCGGCAGGGTTAATCTGTCAGGCGGCGCGGTCAGGTCCGGAGGGTTGAGCCTTGGCAATCTGAAAAACGCCCATGATATCAGCTTCAACAACACAAAGATCATGGAGATATCTACAGATCAGAAGCCTAATGATTCGATCTATCTTCGCGGATACGCTGCCGGTCACTATACAGGAGATAAATGGATCTCCGGCAGCGAACTGATGTTTGACCCCGATCGCGATGAGATCGCTGCTGCAACGATCAATGCGGCATATAACACTATCATAAGGTTTGCAGATAGTTCTCTCTACAGCATCGGGCGCATGAATATTTCGGATCTTACAAACTCGGGAATCCATTTTGCGCCGTATTACTACTCTTATGAAAATTCAGATACCGATATTCGTATCATCAACGGCGACTACGCTACTACCGGAAGCTCCTCTTATGTAGATTTCTTTTGCAACGACTTGTCCGATGACATATCATATGAATTATCGACATACACCATATATTCCGAGGGTTTTATTATCCCCTACTCCTTCTACCGTCTTACCAATTTCAACGACAGCGGTGAGGATATGTCTGCAATAATCGAAAACTCTCCGCTTTTCACAGGCGACCAGCCTGTTTTCACTGTTAATCAGCTCTTTAATCAAACCTTCATATTAAATAATATTGCACTATATGATAAGGACTTAGACGAACCTTTTTACGGAATAGACATAGCAAACTCTGACTATAGCTTAAAGCTGATAGACAGCAAAGATACAGACGCACCTTTTTCCGAAAGGTATTCGGTCACTGCTTCCGACGGAGATAAGCAAATAACGGTAACCTTCAACGAATTTCTGGAATACTTCTACAACATCTGCGTCACCGCCTATGCAAACGGCTTTTTCCCGGAAGAAACATACACGATAGACATTTTTCAGGCAGCCGACAATGCTTTTGAAAACTACAGAGATGTTGATATCAATATTGACACTGACAAACTGAGTGAATTTGGACTCGGCGATATCTACGGCCTATGGAGTGCGAATTTCGACTACGATTCAGTCGATAATGACAAAAATTTTGTTCTATATGAAGACAGCTGCGTCAACATATTGAAAGGATTTTTCCGGGATTATTTCACTTATTCGCTCAAGGTTGAAAAAACGCCCGAAGGCGAGGACTTTATAGAGCATTTTCTCTATGATATGCGCGAAGGCTCCTGCTCATATTTTGCAAGCGCGGGAGTACAGCTTCTCAGGTATTATGGCGTTCCTGCAAGATATGTCGAGGGGTTTGTCATTCCTTATACTGATATAAATGACGTTGAACTCTCAAGTGACGGCTATTACCACTACAATGTTTATGACTACTGCGCCCATGCGTGGATCGAGATATACAAGCCGTTTATCGGCTGGGTCCCCGTTGAGTTTACTGTAGCTCCGGCGATCCAAAACACATATATTACCGAAACAGAAAGCACACCGACCGAAACTCCAGCTCCAACCGTTACAACTGAAGCATCGACTTCGGAAAGTGTTACAACGCCTGTTTCTGAGAGCAAAAGCACTGCTTCGACCTCACACAGCGCATCCGGTACAAGTAAGCAGAAAGACGCCAAGCTCCCGAATTGGGTATTTTATCTGCTCATCATAATTGGGGCTGTTGCAGTAATCCTGACCTTCTATATTCTCACTAGATCGGCTGTTATCAGAGAAAACAATGAAAACATCAACCGCGACAACGAAAATGAGAATGCTGTCGGTCTTTATAATCTGATCTTGAAATATCTGAAGTGTATCGGAGTTAGCTCGCTGGCAAACGTAAGCGACAAAATGCGCTGCGAGACTATTTGTGATATGCTTGAAAAAATGCACATCCCGATCGAACGCGATAAACTCATTCAGGCGGCAGATAAAGCAATTGAAGCCCGTCTGAGCGACAGAGAATTCACCTTTGAAGATAACGCTCAGCTTCGCGAGCTGCTAATTGAGGTCAAGCAGATCTGCGCTGAGCGAATGAGCAAGGCACAATGGTTTAAAGCCAAGTATATCAAAATGCTCTACTAATAGCTAAAATCTCCGGCTCTTTGTGTTTACACCGACCACACCGCCAACTGCTCCGCAGAGCATGGTCAGCAAAAGCTTCCCTCCTGCCCCGATGCCCAGGGCAGCCTTGGCGCAGACCGCACCTATTATAAGCACGACCATAAATATTATGCTGCCGCAGATGACGCCGAGAAGCATTCCGCTTTTTCGGCGTTTTCGCGCGCAGATATATCCTCCGAAATAGCCTCCGACGCCCAGAGAAACCGTTGCCAATACGGAGATCAAAAGCGTGGGGGCATTTATTTTTGAAAGTACAAAGGCAAATCCCATAAGGCAAGCCATTATGATACCCAGACCCAGAAGCGCCGACAGCGCAATACAGAAGCCGCAGCTTTCTCTCAGCCTTGACCTTCTGCGTCGCCGCAGCCTTGAAAATTCGGACAAAAAAATCCCTCCTAAAACGATGTACGGATTCTACATCATTTTATTCGGGATCGGCGTCAAATATTCGTAATTTAGCCGTCGTGCTCGGTATTACACTTAGCGATAGCCCATTTCATAACCCTGATTTTACTTCTGTCTCCGCCTGTTTCAACCACAACGGTATCGTCCTTGATCGAAAAGATAATGCCGACAATTCCGCCCGCTGTTACTACCTCATCGCCGACTTCAAGCTTTTCACGCATCGCCGCATCTTCCTTTTCCTTCTTGCGCTGGGGCCTGATAAGCAGAAAATAGAATACGATCAGGATTATAACCAGCCAAGCGATAGAAAACAGGCCTGTCATTCCGGTTGAAGGAGCCTGATCTTCGGCAAGGTGAATTATGTTTGCAAGTATACTGTTCATTGTTAAACGTCCTTTCAAAGTATCATACAATATATGATAACATATTTTCGCGCCCTTGGCAATACCTTTTTACGAAAAATTAATTATTTTCACACAGCTTTTCTCTGATCCTCTTTCTTTCGGATGCACAGCGCTCGTTGTCGGAAAAAAGTGTCGAGTAGTTATACAATGCAATACCGCTTACATTCGTTAATTTGTCGGCGTCACTGATCTGGGAAACAATGATCCCTTCTGTATTAATGTACTCTGTTTCCTCAAGAAGCTTATAAACGCCTAATCCGATGATAAGCTTCACGCCGCTGTCGCCTGTCATTTCGCTCCATCTTGAAACAGTTTCAAGATAAGGTGAGGCGCTTTCATATCCGAAATATACCTGCGGGATCACCGCATCGCAGATCAGCCTGCTTGCACACCAGCTGTAAACGTCTGCATACTGACTGTTCAGATTATTTTCTATGTTACCCTGCGGAGAGATCTCAAAATCACAGGAGGGGTTTACCTTTTTTATCTCGGTATTCATCAGGAAAACCAGTTGGGTCGTATTAGCTCTGCGCCATGCAGCTAAGTCTTCCTCACCGCTTTCCTCAAAGCTGAGACTGTCAAAATCAGGCGATGTTGTCGGATAGAAGTAATCGTCTATGTGTATCCCGTCAACATCGTAACGTGAAACGATCTCGGCAGCTCCCAGTGCAACACATTCTCTCACATTGTCGCTTGCCGGATCAAGCCATATATATGGGCTTTCTTCGACCTTTCTGGCTTCTCCTCCAGAATATAGCTCCTTGACTCTGTACATATTGTCCACATTTGCAAGGCCTTCTTCTCTGCCGCAGCGGAGCGGATTTATCCATGCATGAAACGAAAGCCCAAGCTTATGAGCCTCGCTGACCATGATATCAAGCGCGTCAAACGGTGCGGCTTCGCCGAATGAATCGGTAAACGGATAAAACAGCGACGGATAATACGCATCACCGAAGGCGCGGACGTGAACATAAACGGTATTCCCGCCGATCGAAACGATGTTCTTATAGGCTGATGAAATGCGCTCACGAAAGGTTTCGGGATCGGAGTCTTGCAGCATCTGAGCTAAATCAATATATGATATCCACACCCCGACAGGACTTTCATAGTTTACAGCATTATAATTGTTTTCCGGAAAGGTATTCCGCATAAGTATCTCTCTGATCTGCGACAGATCTGTAATATGGATGATCTCCTTTTCCTGAGGTCCTCCCTGTCTTATGAAGCTTTTTACCGATATAGCCGATACGAGCGCGGCGGCCACTATAGCTATTATCAAAAATGTCTTTTTCACAGCCGTCATTCCTTTACTTTGAGGTTGTCCGATATACAAATACTAATCTTCAATAAAATTGTAGACAAAAAATCTGCGCAAAAATCATAAATTCAAATTTTCGCTTGATTTTTTGTACACTTTAATTGAATATTAGTATAAGTATATTACAGTAAACTCAATATAATTCAAGCAATTAAGCCACACCGAAAAATTTCGATGTGGCTTTACCGATTATAGTCTGTATCCGATCGCCTCACCCTGTTTAACGGGGGTTTCCATGTCAGAGGCTGTGTTCATAAGTATATCGTAATCCGGCGAAACGGTTCCGCTTTTAAAAAGCTGGATTATTGTCGATCCTCCAAATTCAAATAAGCCCTTTTCTTCGCCGCATTTGAAGCTACCCTTGCCGCAGCTGTTAGAGATTTTTCCGACGCACAGCGCGCCGACCTCGATCTGAACAACATCGCCGAACCGCCTTGTTTTCATCAGCGTAAACTCGCGGCAATTTGTTTTAAAAACCTTGCAGCGGTTTATGGCAATAGGCTGAACTGTATGAAGGCGACCGTTTATAAAGTAGTTGTCAGTCTTAACACCGTTGTCAATATATACATAGCGGTGGTAATCGCTCGGCTCAAGGCGGAAGATAAAACACCAGCCGCCCTTATAGCGCTCGGCAAGCTTTCTGCTGTGCAAAAGCTCAGAAACAGTATAAGGCGTTCCTTTTATTTCAAACACCGAATCCTCATTGATCTTAAAAGCTGTCAGCTTTCCGTCGCAGGTCGCACAAAGCTTATTCGGATCACTGTCAAACGGTCTTGAGCCTTTAACGAGCTTACGGGTAAAAAAGTCGTTGAACGAATGAAAGCTTTGCTTTTCACTCGCAGACATATCGATGCCGTTTTTCTCGATAAAGCTTCCGATCATCGGAACAGACAGCGGACTGTTAAGAAAAAGTCTCACCAGCTTTGAAACGCACGGCAATGTGATCGGAGAAAGAATTGCTCTGCTGGCTGCGGATCTGTACATCAGCTGCAAAAAAGCATTTCCGCCGTTATAGTCGATCTTGCGACCCATTCTGAAAACATTTGCCTTACCGGACATAAATCACACCGCCCTTAAAATTTTGAAAAGTCGATAAGCACCAAAAAAAGTTCAGCAAGGCCAATGATCGCCAGAACGATCATTCCTCTCGAATGCGGCTTTCTGATGCGGATAGGCGCAATATACATCAGAGCTGTAACAAACAGCGCGACTGTATAGATCAGCGAGAAATTAGGTATAGGAGCATACGCCGCAAGGCAGTAAACCATCGGTACGATGAGCGCAGACGAGGTTATCGGAAGACCTTTGAAATACTTCCTGTTTTCGTTGGTCTCATCCTGCCGCTCCTCTTCGGTAACGTTATAATACGCCAGTCTTATCAGTCCGGCAAGGACAAAAAAGCAGGCAACAACAGCATACAGCTTGCTGACCTTGTTTATATTATATCCGATAACTGCCGGCAAAACACCAAAGCATACCAAGTCACAAAGAGAATCTATCTGAATGCCGAAGCGTTTTTCCTCTTTTGTTCTGGTCTTTTTTGTTCTGGCAACCTTTCCGTCAAACATATCACAAAGACCCGAAAGCATCAGGCAGACAACAGCCTCCTGCAAATTCCCGTCGCAGGCATTGAAAATACCCGTTACAGAGATAATCAGGCTGAGATATGTGAGAATAACGGTATAGTCATAAAATCCAATCATTTTGGGGGCTTACGCCTCACACCTCAATCCGTTTAGAGTTGTCACCTTTACTTGATGATCTTCAAAGCGCCTGTCGGGCAGGCATCAGCGCACTTATGGCACTCAGCGCACTTTGAGATAACGCTGTCATCTTTAAACTCAGGCTTAATAACTGTCGAAAAGCCTCTGCCGACAAGACCCAAAATGCCTTTGCCCGCAACCTCATCGCAGACTCTTACACACAGGCCGCAAAGAATACACTTATTGGGGTTTCTTTCTATTGACACAAGTCTGCGCTCGATCGGATTGTCATTCTTCTTGCCTGAAAAACGCTCGGGATTTATCTCGCAAAGATTTGCATAACGAACAAGCTTGCAGTCCTCATAATCATGACAGCCGCACTCCAGGCAGCGCTTTGCCTCGCTCTTGACCTTTTCCTCATCATCAAAGCCGAGGTTGACCTCATCAAAGTCCTTCCTTCTCTCCTCGGCGGGGCGGGTCGGCATAACAATGCGTTCCTTTTTCTCCCTGCCGCTGAAATCTATCTCCTCGTCCTTTCTTCTGGAAACGATCGGCTTCTTAACAGCGACCGGTCTGCCATTCAGATAATTGTCGACTGCCTGAGCGCATCTGTTGCCCTCACCAATAGCCTCGATCGCTATAGAAGCACCTCTGTTTGTCGCATCGCCGACAGCAAACACGCCATCGACCGAAGTCATGAACGTATATTCATCGGCAGATATCGTTCCCTTTTTAGTCTTTTCAAGGCACTCTGTACCGTTGCCGTTAAGCGACTGACCGATAGCCATGATCACAACGTCAACATCAAGCTCCTCGAATTTGCCCTCAATAGGCTTAGGAGAACGTCTGCCGCTGGCATCAGGCTCACCAAGCTCCATAAGCTGCAGCTTGACCTTTTTGACCTTTCCTGCTTCTCCGATGATCTCTGCCGGATTGGCGAGAAACTTATACTCAACGCCCTCTTCGATAGATTCTTCGATCTCAATATCCTCTGCGGGCATTTCTTCTCTGGTTCTTCTGTAGATAACGTATACTTTGTCCGCACCGCATCTTATTGCGCTGCGGCAAGCGTCCATTGCGGTATTACCGCCGCCGCATACAGCGATCTTCTTGCCGCTGAGGTCGGGCTTTACGCCCTCGCCTGAAGAGATATTACGCAGAAAGTCGATTCCTCCGACAACTCCGTCAAGCTCCTCGCCCGCAACGCGCATATTCATACTTTTCCAAGCTCCGACAGCAACGATGACTGCGTCATTTTCGTCCTTGAGCTTTTCGATCGTTGTATCTGCTCCGATCCTGCATTCGTTCACAAACTTGACTCCGAGTGCCTCGATCTCCTCGCACTCCCTGTCAACGATTGATTTCGGAAGCCTGTAGGCAGGAATACCGTATCTGAGCATACCGCCCATTTTCTTCATAGCGTCGTATACAGTTACGCTGTAGCCCTGAAGTCTGAGGAAATATGCCGCAGTCAGACCTGCCGGACCACCGCCGACGATAGCAACGCTCTTGCCGTTATCGTCCTTGCACTCTGCACGGTATGTATTCTCAGCCAGATCCTTATCAGCCGCATATGATTTAAGAAAAGCGATAGACAGAGGCTTATCGACGTGTCTGCGGCGGCAATTCTTCTCACACGGGTGCGGACAGACTCTGCCTATAGATGCCGGCAGCGGAAACGCCTGCTTGATCGTTTTAACGGCACCATGATAATCGCCTGCCGAGATCTGCTTCAGATATTTCTGAATATCAGTGCCCGCCGGGCAGTTAAGCTTACATGGACCAAGACAGTCGCCGCTGTGATCGCTCATTAAAAGCTCCAGAGCGACTCTTCTTGACCGCATGACCCTTTCGGTATCATAGCGCACAACATAACCGTCGTGTGCCTGTGTAGAACAAGCTCTGCAAAGCTTGGGCAATGCTCTGCCCTTACCGTCGTCCAATATTTCTATCTGGCAAATTCCGCAGGCTCCGTAGACGGCTACGCTCTCGTCATTGCAAAGATTGGGGATCTCAATGCCGTTATCCTTTGCAACTTTAAGAATGTATTCGCCGTCCTCACACTGACAGACTTTATCGTTTATTGTGATTGTAATCATTATGTTTGGTCACTCCTTACTTTACGCTGACAGCGCCGAATTTGCAGTTGGCGGCACACTGACCGCACTTAATACACAAGGTCTGGTCGATGACATGCGGTTTTCTTACTTCTCCGCTGATTGCCTTTGCGGGACAATTTCTTGCACACAGAGTGCAGCCCTTGCATTTATCGCTGTCTATATTATATCTCAAAAGTGCCCGACATTCATGAGCGGGGCAGGTTTTATCCTTAATGTGTGCCTCATACTCGTTTCTGAAATATTTGAGTGTCGTCAAAACAGGGTTGGGAGCAGTCTGACCGAGACCGCAAAGCGCGCCCTCCTTAATTGCCGAACACAGCTCCTCAAGGGCTTCGATATCGCCCTCTCTTCCCTCTCCTTCAACGATTCTTGTAAGGATCTCCTGCATACGCTTTGTGCCGATACGGCAATGAACGCACTTGCCGCAGGACTCCTTTGCGGTAAAGTCAAGGAAGAATTTTGCCATGCCGACCATACAGGTCGAATCGTCCATAACGACCATTCCGCCGCTTCCCATTATAGCACCGGTCGCCGAGAGCTTCTTATAATCTATAACAGTGTCAAGCAGCTCAGCGGGGATACATCCGCCGGAAGGGCCTCCCATCTGAACAGCCTTGAATGTTCCGTCGTTCTTGATGCCGCCGCCGATGTCAAAGATAACATCACGCAAAGTCTTGCCCATCGGGATCTCGACAAGGCCGCCGCGTCTGATCTTGCCTGTCAGCGCGAACACCTTTGTTCCCTTTGAGTCCGGCGTTCCCATTGCAGCAAAGGCTTCTCCGCCGTTTTCGATTATCCATGCAACATTAGCGAATGTTTCGACATTATTGATATTAGAAGGCATCTGCCAATAACCCTTCTGTGCCGGGAAAGGAGGCTTCAGTCTGGGCATTCCTCTTTCGCCCTCGAGCGAAGCGATAAGTGCTGTTTCCTCACCGCATACAAACGCTCCTGCGCCGGCTTTAATCCGAAAGTCGCAGCAAAAATCGGTTCCCAAAATATTCTCGCCGATATATCCTGCTTTTTCAGCCTGAGCAATAGCTTTTTTCAGTCTGACAATAGCAAGCGGATACTCTGCTCTTACATAAACAACCGCTTCCGAAGCTCCGATAGCATACGCTCCGATAAGCATTCCCTCAATAAGGCCGTGGGGATCGCTTTCGATTACCGCTCTGTCCATAAACGCTCCGGGGTCGCCCTCGTCGGCATTACAGATAAGATATTTCTTTCCGCCCTCGGGACATCTCGACTGCCTTGCGGCATTCCACTTAAACCAAGTCGGAAAGCCGGCGCCGCCCCTTCCTGCAAGACCGGAGATCTTTATCGTTTCGATAACCTGCTCGGGAGTTTCGCCCTTTAATACTTTTTCAAGCGACTTATAGCCGCCGGCTGATATGTATTCTTCTATGCTTTCGGGATCCAATACTCCGCAATGACGGAGCGCGATCCTGGTCTGTTTGGCAAGAAACTCTTTATCCTCATCGGAAATCTCCAGCGACGCAAGCTTTGTCATATCACCGCTCTTAACGGCGTCCGCAATAGTTTCCGCGTCGTTTTCCGAAACCTTAACAAGCCTGTGAAGCCTGCCGTCGTCCTCATAAACATCAACGATCGGCTCAAGATAGCACATTCCTATGCAGCCCGTAATCCCGGGAATTATACCGCTTCCGCTCAAGGCATCGGTCAAAGCCTTTGAAACCTTTGCAGCGCCGGCCGCTATACCGCAGCTGCCCTGACCTACTGTAATCTTCATGCTTTACGCCTCCTTAGCCTTAATATCGGCAATGATCTTCTTGACCTTGTCGGGGGTCAGCGAACCATAGGTTTCGTCGTTTATCATCATGACCGGTGACAGCGAACAGCAGCCCAGACAGGCAACAAAGGTCAGCGAAAACAGCCCATCCTCTGTGGTCTGACCGTCTGTGATACCCAATGCTTCATAAACCGCCTTCGCGATCATGTCACTGCCGTTGACATGGCAGGCAGTTCCTTTGCAAAGCAAAATCAGATACTTGCCGATAGGCGTAAATCTGAACTGAGTATAGAACGTGGCGACACCCATTACTCTTGCCGGTGAACAGTCGGTCGCCTCAGCAACGCGGTAGATCGCCTCAGAAGGCAAATATCCGTAAATCTCCTGAACATTTTGCAAAATTGTTATCAAACTGCCCTTAACGCCCGCATACTCCTTGAGCACAGGCTCAATAAGCGACAGGTCGATAGCTTTATCTGTCATTTCAATTTCCTCCAATCGTAATCGCACTTACTTTAACATTATAGCACACTCGCTCAGATAGTTCAACATTTTTTTCAAATTTTCTCAGAGAAGTTTTTTACAAAAGCTTTACCTGCATTCCCGATAAACGGCTCACGGTTTCATCAACTGAGCAAACCGAAAAACATAATAAACATGGCAACGGCTTTAACTGTTTTCCGTTGGATCAACGTCTATAACGACGATCTCGGATACACAGCCTGTTTTAAATCTCAGCGACCAGCAGCCTATCCCTGAGGAAACTATGAAATCGGTATTTCGGCGCCGCTCAAGACCATAGGTAGCGTCATTTACTCCGAACAGTTCGCCTGCGCGCAATACGGGAATAAGCTGTCCGCCGTGAGTGTGCCCTGACAATACAAGATCAGCCCCCGCCGCAGCAAGCTCGTCATAATCGTGAGGCTGATGATCTAAAACGATGATATATTCATCGGCATCTACTGAGCCTATAATGCTTTCGGCACTCTCAGCCCCCTGTGACCTATCCTTTCTGCCGACGACCGTATAGCCCTTCCCGGTGGACACCCAGTCATCCTCCAGAACAGTAACTCCGTTATCTTCCAGATTCTCTTTAAGCTCCCCCGCCGTCCAGCCGCGCTCTTCAGCCGATGAATATCCGCTGTCGTGATTGCCCCAGACGAAATAGACTCCTGCCGTAGTTTCGAGCTTAGAAAGGGCCTTACAGCCCATAAGCATCTGCGAACGTTCTGTACTGTCATCGACATAATCGCCTGTTATCACAACTATGTCAGGACAAAGAGCGTTTATCTCGTCGATACATTTTTCAAACTTCTGTGCGCTCAAAGCGCTGCCGCTTCCCAGATGCGAGTCGGATATCTGCACTATACGGAGCGGCTCTGTGTCCTTATCGGTGGTCAGTGAATAATCGGTAATAACAATATTGTGAGCCGAATACCAGCCAAAGCACATATAAGCCGTTGTAATTACCAGAGCAAAACAGCCGGCGATATAATGCTTTGGTCTTTTTTTGCGTATTTTGTTGACCAACGCGCCGATGCCGTCGCAAAGCAGCCAGAATATAACAAGGTGAATCAGGCAGACCACCGCGTTCATAGCGTTAAGGGTAAACCAAATCACCAGACCGAGAGCAATGACCGAACCATCTGCAAGGAGCAGCCGTTTTATTCTGCTTTCCCCGGCAAGCCTTTTGACATAGCCGAACTTGGCAAACCTGTTGAAAAGATACAAGGCGCTCGCTATGCCAGCCAAAGCCAGTCCTAAGAAAATTGCGGTCCACATAGGCGTTATATTTCCTCCTAAAAGCTCTCTATGATCCCCCTGATGCCTTTTTCCTTGAAAATCTGTTTGTAATAGTCAAGCTCCTCGGTAATAAGGCTGTCTATGACCTGCATTCCGAGCAGCTCAACGGGCGCCTGATCGTCGGTAAGGACCCGACCGTTTCCGCTCTCATAAACGCATATCTCGGCATAGATCCGGCTCATCAGATTGTGCAGGTCCTCGTTTTCCAAGGCTTGGCGCTTTGAATCAAACCGTGAAAGCATATCCGGATCATTGGAGGCAAAAAGCTCCCTGTTGGTCGAACCTTTAACGTCGACCGTGTAGACACATGAAAAGACTTCGCAGATCGTATCGCCAAGGCAATCGTTTATACTGCCGGACTTATCCGACTTCATATTCATATTTACGACCATAACGCCGCCCTCTTTCAGATGCGAACGGACCAGCTTAAAAAACTCTACCGATGACATCTGAAACGGAATTGTGATATCCTGATAAGCGTCCACCATGATAACATCATATTTCTTGTCGGAAACGTTAAGATAGGCACGTCCGTCATAGGTCGTGACGCCGGTGCTTTCAGGAAGATCAAAATATTCGTATGCAAGCGCTGTGATCTTTTCGTCTATCTCGACGCCTTCAACGGTTATATTATCAAAATATTCACCGCACTGCTTGGCATATGTACCTGTACCCATACCGAGGATCAGAATATCCGTCTGCTCCTCCGTATCCGCCATGAGAGGCGCGGCCATGGCATAATCATAGTACAGCCCCGAAAGGCCGCCTGACTTATCATATACCGACTGGACGCCGAAAAGCACATTGGTTGAAAGGATCGTTCTGTCGCCCTCTTCACGGACTTGCAGATAGTTATACACCGACTCGCCCTCATATGCCAGATCATCCTCCCAGAATGCAAAGCCAAGCGAAAGCGAAAAAACACAGCACACCGCAAACAGAACGGCTGAAACAGCGCTTTTTATATATCCGCGTTTACAGCTGATAAAATAAACGACCGATAAGACCAGCAGGATCCCGGAAAAGATCAGAAACGTCGCAGCCGTTCCGACGGCAGGGATAGAAATAAATGTCGGAACAAATGTACCGATAATACTGCCGATGGTATTGGAAGCGTTCAGTCTGCCGACGATTTTACCGCTGTCGTCAAGGCTGTCAACAGTATATTTCACAAGTGACGGAGTTACCGTTCCGAGAAGAAACAGAGGATAAACAAATATCAGCATACAAGCTAAAAATGCCGCCCATATCAGGAAGTTGGTGCTGACTGTTACAACCAACAGACCCGACACAGCGACGATCACAAGCTTTCCGAAAAACGGAATAGCCGCGATCCACACTGCGGCGATCAGCAATCTGCCGTACAGCTTGTCAGGATCGGGATTTTTGTCGGCTGAAGAACCTCCGTAAAGATTGCCCAGAGCCATAGCTATCATGATCGTTCCTATGATGATAGTCCACACGATCTGAGACGAGCTGAAATACGGAGCCAAAAGCCTGCTTGCACCCAGCTCAACGGCCATTACCGACATACCCGAAAAAAACTCAGTCAGATAAAGATAGATCTTTGATTTCAATATAGCGCAATCATGGGCAGTATGCGCCGAGTTTTCCATTCTCATTATCGCTCCCCCGTAAAAAATAATATAGCTGCACATATACGCTTTATTATTTTAGCATATTATTTCGGCTTTTGCAACTTTTTTTATAAATATAACGGAAAATCACGCGATCATACATTTAAAACGCTTCATTTTTGTACAGTATATTATTGCGATGTTTTCTGTGAACAGCGTCTTTTTGCAGATATGTCTCACGGAGCGCCTTTAAAGTTGGTTAATTCTTTTAAATTTATGATTAGGGATTGACAAAACTCAGACGGTGGTGTATAATATATTAGGCTTCGAGGTGTGGCTCAGTTTGGTAGAGCGCTGCGTTCGGGACGCAGAGGTCGTGGGTTCAAGTCCCGTCACCTCGACCAGCGAGTAAAATCAGCAAAGCCGCGATTTTTCGTATTTTCTGCGATTAATCGCGGTTTTCTTTTGCTTTGAATGTTAAAATATTGGTAATATTTATCATGATTTTGACGCTTTTATGCGTTATTTTTAAAAAAATATGACATACACACGCCCTCCGAGGATTTCTCCTTGGAGGGCGTTTTTCTTTTTAGTATTATTAGCTTGAAATATCATTAGGCTTTCAAAAACTCTTTGATTTTTTCGCCGTCACGGATTCCCGATTCATACAGCTTATTCAGTGACGCTTTATCCTTATGGAGAGTATCTACGCCGAATGTATCCTCAGGTGACAGAATCAACAGCTTTCCATGCTGTGCATATGACCGTGCTAATGCAACGCCGTTGTTGTAATGCTCAGCACGCAGCCGAAATTGTTCTGCCGCTAGAGGGTATTTCTTTTGAATACGGTCAGCAAGTTTTTCATCGTTTCCGACCTCTCTCGGCTTATCCGCCGGTTTTGTCAAAATCAAAACGACCTTATCACAACCTAGTTCAAACGCCTTTTTCACAGGAACAGGGTCGCCCAATGCACCGTCATAATACAGTTTGCCTCCTATGGGATAGGGTTTGCAGACAAACGGAATAGATGATGACGCTTTAAACGGATCATAGCTGTCTTGCGACAGATCCTTCTTGAAAAAGTAGTGCGGCTTACCGGTTTCGGCATCGGTAGCGATAATGCAAAACTCCATGGGATTTTCCGCCATTGCTTCATAGTCCAGTGGATTTTCTCCGTCGTGATCGCTTAATGTTCCGTAAACATAATCCATATCAATATATGATTTTTTGAAGATGAAATTCCGCAAACTCGCATATTGCTTGCGAAAGGCGTATTCGGTATAAAACACATAGTTCCGCCCGCGCTGTCTTGAAATAAAAGAGGCTAAGTTTGCGCTTCCTGCGGATATTCCTATCCCAAGATTAAAAGTAAGTGCATTGTCCTGGCAGTAATCCAATATGCCCGTGGCATAAATGCCGCGAAAACCGCCGCCTACATCTATAACACCTGTTTTCATATTTACACTTCCTTGCATATTAACACAGTTTATTGTTATTAACAAGAACTATATCAATATAACATGAATTATCACACCTTTTCTATAATCTCCTTAGCCTCATGAAAGGCAGCTAATTCCTCAATCGCAGCATCAATACCTTTGTAACCGTTAAAATCGGAATTGAATATATTTTTTTCTTTAATAATAAGTTTTTTGGTTCTCCAGTCCAGATCACTTAACGATCTCAGATATCTCATTAACTATATTTAAAATATGCTGCTGGTCTTCATCGCTCATATCCAGCACATTGTAATATATCTGTAAAGCAATAGAAGAATTATCAACATCGGCAGTAAAACATTCAAACAGCTTTGCAATAGAAATGTCAAGTCCGCGCGACAGCTTTTGTATGCTTTCGAGAGAGATATTCTTTTCGCCGCGTTCGATCTGCCCTATATATGTGGAGTGCAATCCGCAGCGTTCAGCAAGCTCTTCTTGACTTAGCTTTAAATCCTTGCGGAATTTTTTGACCTGTCTGCCGAATGTCACTGCAATTTTCATATTATCATCTCCTAAAAATAAGACTATAGTATTTAAAATTTTTATTCAACAGACTATTGACTTTATTTTACTCTTATGATATACTATAAATATGATTTATACAAAAATCTACACAAAAAATATATAAATATGGAGGTGATTAAAATGACAAATGTAAAAATTCAACCGCATTGTGATCGTGGAAATGAGGTATTTATCTGCGCTTATAATGAAAGCAAAGAGGATGTGAATTTCAGAATCGGTGCTTTCAGTGTTTATACATCAAACGGGGAGAAAATTCAAGCCGTTTCAGATGACGATGATAACGTTCATATTTACCACTCACTGAATTCTAACCAAAACAGGTATTTAAGTATCATTACAAAGCAGGATATCGAAGTTGGAATGGTTATACAATGTGAAGTAATAGAAATCAAAAACGGAGATACTTTTCCAAGACCGCGCAACAAAAGCACTTTCAAATTCCGTTTATGCGAAAGTGTGAATAAAAAAGAATGGCAACCTGTTGAATAAGAGAGCAAATAGTTTTATAATAGTGGAGGTTAAAAATTATGGATTACGACGATATTATTTTTACTATTTTATTTGCTACTGCAGCAATAGAATCAATAGTGTTCCTCTTTTCTTGTTTTATGATAAGCACGAAGAAAGGCAGAAAATTAGCCGACAACGGCGAGGACTTAGTTTTAAAAAATACTCTAAAATAATGCTATTAACAGGAATAATATGCTTTGCAGCTTTCTTCTATGCTTTTTTAAATGAGTGTTGGGTTTATATTGATAGACGTTATGGAGAGGAAAAAACTTTTTATATCAGTGATTATCAAGTTGGTCTTTTGCTTTTCGAAGGCTTGCCAATGTTGTTGTTGGGTGCATTATTTCCATTATATATGTATCCTACAAAAGTTGCAAGAACAAACGGACATAATCAAGCTATTGTCATTACATGGATAAATGCAATTTTCGGCGTTACATTGATTTTTTGGCTCGCTATGCTGATATGGGCAAATCAAGGTGGAAATACTAAGAAAGCAATCGGCGAGACAAGCCTCAAAGATAAGCTATCTGAACTACAAAAACTGAAAGACGAAAACTTGATTGCCCAAGAAGAATTTGACGCTAAGCGAAAAGAAATTATTGATAGAATGTAACTGCGTACAACAAAAAGACCTATCTATTTTCACACAGATAGGTCTTTTATTTTCGTTCTATCGGGTTTATACGCCTCTATTCCTCCGATCAATCACTCCTGCTTAGGATTATATCCCCTGCCGCTCAGACCGAAGATATCCGAGTGCGTGATCGTGCCCGGCTTCAGATCTTTTGTACCGTTATCACTGGCATATATCTTCGCATCGAGATTATCAATATAGTGCAGCGCAAAAGCTTCCGGAACAGCAGGCTTTGCGACCGCTCCCCACTCCGGCTTGCCGTGGTGAGAAAGTATGAGGTGGACAAGCAGCATCAGTCTGTCGTCGCTGTATTTTTCTTCGCCGCTGTTTTCCCCCGCACGTTTAAGCACCTGATATCCTCCGATAAAAATATGCCCGTACAAAACGCCCATCGGCGAATATTCCGCGTCACCGGTCGGCGATGTCTTATACTCCCAGATCTTGCCCAGATCATGCAGAGCCGCTCCGCAGACCATCAATTCCCTGTCAAGCTCACTGTATACGCCGCAGAGTGCGTCGGCAGCCTTGACCATTCGGTAGGAATGATACAGAAGCCCGGCAAGCATATCATGATGCATTTTGATGCTTGCAGACGAGGAAACATACCATTTCTTAAAGTCCGTCAGCAGTTTGATCGCCAAGTCGCTCAATGGCAGATACTTACCTCCGACCGTGTTGGCGCTGCTGCTGACAATCTCACATATTTCGTCATACATAAGCTTTCTGTCAACGGGCGGCAGTATCAAAAAGTCATCCTGAACGGCTGCCTGATCGGAGGTCGGGGCTATAGACAGCAGCTTTAACGACATTGCCCCGTTGTATGTATCGACACTGATCTTTGTGTCAACGATCGTCCCGGCAGAGATTCCTTCTGCGTTCAGCCTTTGAACGGTGTAGTCAAAAGCTTTGATCTCTCTTTTCTCGCTGCCGTCGGAAAGAGAAACGACCGAATAATTCTTGCCGTTTTTTGTCGTTGCCTCAGCCGCAGACAAAACAAGCAGAGTTTTGTCATAGGTCTGCCCGATCTCCATATCGGCAAAGCACTTATATCTTCCAATACCCATCAAGCGATCCCTCTTTCCGAAAACTATGTTTTACGATAATATGATAACAGTATTTCAACTAAAAGTCAAGAAGCTGATGTCCGCAGTTACGGACTGCTGTCATAAACCGAGACTGTATCACAAAATGCCGCCCGATTAGGACGACCTTTAAATAACTGTTATCTGTCTATGTCGATAAGCTCATAATCTGTTGTGCCGATTCCGAGAGCCTCGGCGGCTTCGATCGTATGAGCGCCGCGCCGTGACTCCACTCTTTCGATAAAGTGAGCCTTTCCGGGATCATCTGAAGCGTAGATCAAATCAAGGCAAGCGCGGTCGATCGCGACGGGGTCCAGCGAGGACAGGATGCCGATATCTTTCATGCAAGGATCCTCGGCGACCGAGCAGCAGTCACAGTCCACAGAGAGATTGCACATAATGTTGATATAAACAATATTGCTATTGAACAGATCGACCACCGATTTTGCAGCGTCTGCCATAGCCTCACAAAAGACCTCCTGCGGGGCGCAATTATCTCAGACGATCGTCTGATCATCGGTATATCCGCCCGAATGGATAAGCGACTTGCCTTCGGAGGAGGCACAGCCGATCGACAGCTGCTTGATAGCGCCGCCGTATCCGCCCATAGGATGACCCTTAAAATGGGCAAGAGCTATCATTGAATCATAGTTGACGATATTCCTGCCGAGATAATTTTTCTTTAATATCTTTCCGTTTGCAATATCGACGCACAAATCAGGCTTCTCGGCGTCCATCAGATCAACATTAAAATAGTCTGTCCAGCCGTGAGCGGCGATCAGCCTTTTGTGCTTATCCGTATTATTTCTCTCGCCGTCGTATGCGGTATTGCACTCGACCACGACAGCTCCGATCTTATCAATAACAGGCTTCCAGAACTCCGGGTGCAAGTAGTTTTGATTTCCCGCCTCTCCGGAGTGGACCTTTGCAGCGACCCTGCCGCTCAGCGGCTTTTCGAGAAGCTGATACATCTCGATTACCTTCTCGGGAGTAATTGTTCTTGTAAAATATACCTTTGATTTCATGTTTGTTCCCTCCCCGAAATATTATAACTAATTGCATCACATTATTTCTCCGCTGTCTACATCTTCGCCCGTTTTTTTATATTCCAGCAGATCTCCGGGCTGGCAGTCCAGAACCTTACAGATAGCGTCAAGAGTCGTAAATCTGACGGCGCGGACCTTGCCTGTTTTTAGATTTGAAAGATTAACGGTCGAAATACCGACCCGCTGAGCAAGCTCATTAAGCGAGATCTTTCTGTCTGCCATAACTCTGTCAAGTCTGAGTATTATCATTACAGCCGCCCTCTGTCAACTATCATATGGTTTCGTCGCTTTCCTGCTGAAGGATAGCGCCGTAGCGGAAAATATAGGTCAGACCGAAGATCGTCATTGCTATCAGGATAATATTGAAATCAATATGTATTGACATTTCCCCATTTCCTGCAAAAACGCTTGTTAATATGCCCTGCGCCACATCTGCAAATATAGATCCGGCCACCAGAAATATAAGTGAATAACCAAAATTCTTCATAGCTTTGAGAACACCTTCCTCAAACGGTGAAGCACAGACCTCGAAAGCCTCGAAAAGCTTACCGACGAATATGAACACGACCAGAGCCGAAGCACAGCTTATTACCGCGGCGATCAATGCACCGCCCATATCTCTCAATGTCAGCGTTACGGTTTCACCCACAGCCGATATTGACACTCCGTTGTCGGTCTGCGTTCCTTCAGCCTTTCCGTACATGACTCCGTTAAGCTCGAGAGTTCCTTTGCTCATGCTGTCTGCAAGCCTCTGCACATCATCGTCGGAAAGATCAACACCGAGCGAATCAAGATTGATCGAAACCACCGCGTCTCCTCTGACTGATATCTTGACAAAATCCTTTGGCATAGCATACACAGATATTATTGCGGCAATGATGATCACAAGTCCGACGATCATAACCACGCGGAATATCATAGCAATGATCCGTCCTGCCTTGCCCATACTGTTGATTTTTCCGACTGCTTCCTGCTTATTCATAGCAATTCCCCTTCGTTATTATGATTTACGATATGATTTTAATGTTTATCGTTATATTGAGTATACCACAGCAAATTGCGTTTGTCAATAATAATTTATCGATTATCATAAAATTTTTTATGTCGCCCTTAAAACGATGAAAAAGATATATAATGAACACGCAAAAGACCGCCCCGCTCAAAGCTTTTTGCCTTGCCCGAGGCGGTTGATATTGTTATTCCTCAGTTCTCTTTTTGCGCAGAGCAAGCGCCAGAACTATAAGCGCAAACACCGCACAGGTATTTGTTGTTTCGCCTGTTCCGGGGCTGTCATCGCCGTTGTTGCCTGTATTGGTTTTGATCCTTGCGTCAGTCATCTCGACCGTCTCAACGATCTCGTCATCAACATAAGTCAAGCCGTCGCTGCCGATAATGAACCGAATATCCTCTGCAAGCTCATAGCCTTCAGGTGCTGTAAGCTCGCGAAGCGTATACATTTTCCGGATATCAAGTCCGTAAACCGTCAAGGCCTCATCAGAGGACGATATAAATTCAAGAACGACCTTTCCGTCCTGATCTATGATCTGCAAAACCGCTCCTGCAAGCATCTCGCCGTTTTCACCGAGCTTCTTTATGCTTACTTCAGAAGATCTATTCACAAACTCGGCTTTTTCAGCGCTCTCGCCGTCTGTCAGATATTCAGCCTCAGCCGTCAGAGTTCCGTCGCCGTTATTTGAAATCGTGACCTTGACATAAACGATCCTGTCAGTGTTGATTATTCCGCTCTTTGTTACTGAAGAGTCTTCTATGATGAAATAGAAGTGTTCTCCGACATCACCTATAGTGTAGAGTATATCGCTGAAGTCTATAGAGCCGTCCGCCAGGCTTATGCCTTCCGCAGCGAGAGCTTCATCACTGACAGTTGGATTAACGCCGTCATACTCATAAACCTTGAACTTAAAACCGTCAAGGCTGCTTGCGGCAACCATTTTATCCAGATTGTCGATGATCTTCTCACCGGTGAGCTTAACACTGCCTTGAGCAGAATACATATTCGTAAATACAGCGGTATAGCTTACCTTCTCATCTGCCGTTTCGCCGATAAGGTTTCCGTCGCTGTCCGTAACGGTTACCGACAGCGTGCCGTTTCTCTGATCTGTTACTGTCACAGTTATTGTCTGAACCGTTGTATCATAGGTATATCCGGCCGCCGTACCTTCGATCTCTCGTATGATATAAGCATGCTCGCCGACATCTGCCAGAGTATAGTTGAGAGTGCTGAGCAGATCTTTCTGGTTTACGCCGATCGAACAGCTTCCAACCGGGATCTCCTGACCGTCAACGATCTCGACCATCTCAAAATCGAATATGTTTCCGATCGAAGCGTCGTCATATTCACTTCCATTATCAGTAACGGCAAGCTTATTGGCGTAGATCTCGAGGCTACCGAAAGCGTCATAAGTATTTGTAAAGCTTATCGCGTCGCTTCCGATACCGGGAAGGACGTTCAAAGTGCCGTCGCCGTTATCCGAAACAAGCACTGTTACCTCATGAACGGTCTTGTCATAACCGACGCCCATTTCCTCCTTTTCGGCAGAAACAACTTCTCTGATCTCATAGGTGTATAGACCTGTTCCGTCATTCTCGGAATTGAGAATGTAAGGGATCTCGTCGAATGCGATAACTCCGTCTTCTCCGCAGACACCGCCGAAGGTCCTTCCGGTCGGAACAGATGTTCCGTCGATCATCTTATACTCATCAATATGGAAAGTGAACTCGCCCGGGTCGATAGTTCTGCCGTCAAGGGTCTTTGTTCCGCCGAATGTTACACTGCCGACTGCTTCATAAGAGTTCTCAAAATTGCCCTTCTTATCCTCAGGCACGGTAACCTCATATGCAATACCCGCTTCATTGATGTCCGCACCGCTCTCAACGGTAATATCAAGCGTTCCGTCGGTGTTGTCCGTCGCCGTTACCCTGACAGAATACTCGCTGTCATCATATGTATATCCGGGTGCAGGCTCGTCGGGAACGATCTCCCGGACGATGTAGTCGTGTGTTCCTATGTAGCTGTCAGATCCGTCAATATAGTATCTTATCGGTGTGAACTCAACATCTCCGTCTGCGTTATTCTTACCTGTTGCAACACAAGTATCTCCCTCGAAGATCCCGAATTCAAACTGGTTTTCTTCAAGCTCACGTCCCGCAAGAAGCTTTGTCGCTGTAAACGAAATGCTTCCCTCGGCAGAGTAGGTATTGACGAAATCCATTGAAGGAACCTCAACAAGTTTATCGTTATAATATGTGATGTGCGGCTGGAGAGTTCCGTCGCCGTTATCCGTTACATATACATAAGCCATGAACGACTGCTCGGAATAGGTTATACCCGGAATATTCGACTGACCCGTCTGTTCCGGCTTCACCTCTTCAAAGACGAATATGTACTCCTCGCCGAGGCTTGAAGCATCGAGGGTAAGAGGCATTATCATTATAGTTCCGTCAAGAAGAGTATATCCGACCAATGAGCTTCCGACGAACTGATATCCTTCATCTTCGATTTTTTTGCTGTAAATACCCACGCTGAAGCTATACTCAGCGTTTATAAGCATATCCCTGCCGAGAAGCGTCTTTGTGGCTTTGAACCTAATGTTAGCCGTTGCGTCATATTTATTCTTAAACCTAATATCCGATGCAGATCCATCGGTCGTTCTGACCGACAATGTTCCGTCGCGGTTATCGCTTACCAAGACTGTGATTGAGAAAACACTTGTGTCATAAACTATTCCCGGCTTGTTACCGACTATTTCACTGACAGTGTAGAAGTGATAACCTATATCATCGGCAGTATAATTTATCGTCGGGAATTTGATAGCTCCGCCGTTTTCAGATGACTCAACGCCCACTTTGAAGACTATTGGCTTTCCCTTACTGTCGTTCTTGACAGTCGTTCTGCTGCCGTCCGTGTACTCGGTAACGGCAAACTCAAACTCGTCCTCCTCGAAAGACTTATAATCCATTGTCTTTTTACCTGAGAACACTATGCTGCCCGTAGCGCTGTAGATATTGCCGAAAGAGACAGCTTCGGGGTATGTCACATCAGCATTCAGAGTGCCGTCACCGTTATCGGTGATCTCGACATAGGCTCTGAAAACGGTGTCATCGTAGTCAACTCCGTTGGCATTGCCGGGATTCTTCTCTTTGATGGTATAGTAATAGGTCTTTCCGGCATCTTTGATCGTATAAGTTATTTCTTCAAAGCTTATTGCCGAAGGAGTTTTTGCGTCTGCGGCAGCGTTTCTGCCTGTAAACTCAACGGCATTGCCGTCCTCGTCCGTAACCGGAGTAGTGTAGTCGCTTTCAACCTGAGAGATAACAAACTCGAACTCGCCGTCCTCCATATCGCGGCCGGTCAGTGTTTTCGTTCCCTTAAAGAGCGCCTTACCTGTAGCCTCATAGGTATTCACGAAAACAGGATCGGCTTGCACGCCCGATATCTTATAAACAGGCTCACTTACGGAGAGCTTACCCGCTGCATCAAGGCTTACAGTAAATGACACATTTATTTCAGTCGGGTCATAGCTCATACCTTTATAAAGATATTTGCCGTTGCTTTGTTTAACAGCTTGAGCAGGTATTTTCTCTTTGATCGTGTACTCTTTTGTCAATGAAGTCAAAGTAGTGTCGCCGCTGATAAAGCTGTCTTGAGTGAATGACAGCTTGCCAAAGGTAATGCTTCCGTCCTCAAGACTGACGGCGGTATCTATCAGCGAGTCGTTTTCCGCATCATACAGCTCAAATTCAAAAGTGAAGTCCGAAATGTCGGCATTCTCCAAAATCTTTTCGGCTGTCAGCGTAACATCTGCATAATTATTAGTATAAGTATTGATAAGTATTACGTCGTACTCCTGATCGCCGTATGTAGTCACAGAAACCTGATCTCCCCGGAAAACCCTTGACTGAGTTCCCCCATGTGATCCATAGGAATACGACATCCAGTAGCCAAAGCCTTCGATCCCGGCATTATCTTCTATGATCGTATATCTGTTGCCGGGTGAGAGATTCTTCAGAGCAAAGCCATTTTCAAGCGAATTATCGAATGCATACAGGTCATCTGCAAGATAGCTGTATTCATACGCTCCGGCAGCACTGTTATATACCGCAGTGCATTCGAGCACCATGCCTCTTGACTGATTATAGACATTTATAGTGTGTCCGTCGGGGATGGCAATAGCTGTGTCGTCATCGGTAACCGCCTTCTTGGTGATATAAAGAGCGGTGCGCGGAAAATTTGAGAAATCAACGGTATCACAATCTCCTGCCGAGATCGTTCCGCTTACACTTCTTCCGTTCAGTATTCTCTTGTCTGTGCCGACCGTATCCATCACCTTCACATTGGTGCTGAATCTGTCATCGGCTACTTCCGTCACAGCGTAAGAGGAGTTTTTTGGCAGATCACTGATCGTTATGGAAGTTCCGGATTGCAGGCTGAAGACCTTTCCGCTGAAATACTCACTTTCCTCAGTTTCTCCGGTACTAGAAGTCAAAACTGCCGGGAACCTGCCTTCAAGCGGATCACCGTTTTCATCAAAAAGGTTTATTGAGAATGTGAATTCGTGGAAATCCGATATAGGTTTTCCGGATACCTTGACTGTCTTTCTGACTACGAGCGAACCCGTTTCGCGCAGGTTAGAGATCGTAATGACAGAGCATGATCCGGAGTTGTTGCAGGGATGAGAGCCTGCTTTATTATCGGTCACTTCTGTTATATTTCCGTCTGTAAGCTCCAGCTTGTAAACCAGACCGCTGTCGATATAGCCGTCGGGCGTCTTGGTTTCTTTGAGATACAATACAGCGTTGAGATCTTCTATCTCGATACTCTCAAATTCCAAAATTCCGTCGTTATCCTCATCGGCAACAACAGCTATTTTCTCACGGCAGCTCTCATCGGCATAAAGTGTAAANNCCGAGAGCCTCCTCAGTCTGGCTGCATATTTTCTTGATATCAAAGCTGAACTTATGGTTTGCGAAATAGAGATCGGGAACGACCGCATCGGGATCGTCGGCTGCTGCCAGCTTCATTATCTGATAATTGTCGCCTACGCTGTCGGGAACACTTCCCTTTATCTTTCCGTCGTAAGATACATAATAATATACGGGATTGATAGGCTTAACATATCCTTCAGGCGAAACCGATTCAACGAGCTTATACCAACAGCCCTCCTCGATCATAAGAACCGGCTCACTGTTAACGACCTTGTTGCGGATTATAACCCTGCCGTTATCGGCGGCTGTGGTTTTTATCTGACCGTAGCCATAGCTTTCATTGGTTATACAGATCCACGACTTACCGGAGGTATCATACTTATAAAGGTCAAAGGTCGCGTCAAGTCCAGTAGTAAAGTTATACTCATCAAACTTTACAAGCCTTATCTCCATTGTATATGACTCCGCTGAGGAATCGTATTCCTGGACATAAGCCTGATCCTCAACATAATCCAGCTTGACATCCGTTCCGAGCACAGATACAGTGTTTGTGTAATAAACGAAATCGGTTTTCTCAGTGCTTAGATTTGCACTGTATACAATAATATACTTTGCCGAAGCATCGGCAACCGTTATCTTTGCTTCAAAGACGTCTGAATAATTGTCATATTTTAATACGCATTTATTTGTTATATCGCTCTGTGTTCC
Organism: Ruminococcus sp. UBA7477; assembly: GCA_002479715.1. Taxonomy (GTDB): domain Bacteria; phylum Bacillota; class Clostridia; order Oscillospirales; family Ruminococcaceae; genus UBA7477. The sequence goes on from DLOT01000048.1 coordinate 57,732, forward strand.
ATTGACGTCCTGAACGATCTTAACACTGTCGATATCAAGAATAAGATTATCGTTCATGGTATCCTTTACCGTGAAGCTTTCACCCACCTTGATATTTCTCAGCTGCTTGGCATTGGCAGAACCGGGGTTAATGTCGATCCGGTAGCCGGAAGAATAGCCGTTGGCTTCGCTCGGCTTATCAATAAGCTTCTTGTCGAGAGCCTTATCTATCGAAAATTCGCAGGTGCTTTCTCCCAGGAAGATCTGGATAACAGGCTCACCATAGCGGTCATTCTGAAGCATGACCAGAGCTGCGGTATTCATTATCGTATCGTCAGTCGGGAAGCCGGAAGTGTCAACACTGTAGCTGAGCTTCATTTGGAGCAGCTTTCCGCTGCCGTCGTCAAAGAGGTTTGTTTTATTATCCAGAGTTATTTCAAAGGAGCTGGAGGTACGGTCCTCATTGGAAACCGCCAAAGAAACACAGCCCGCAGCGGCGGCATATTTTGAAGCGGCTCTTTTTCCTTCAACATTAGTCCATACTATGTCGCCGTTTTTATCGGTCAATGTGAAGGACTTAGGAACATACTTCATTCCGGACACGCTGAGCATATCCGAGATCTTATAAAGTGAATCGGCAGACTCAATGTTTCCGTGGGGGTTAACAGAAACATCATAGCTGACAGTATTCTTCTCGGCACTGTAATTATCGACAGTCTTTGAAACGCCGGGCTTTGTGTCATCTATTCCGATCCAGAAGCTGGACGATAACTCCTGAATGTCGCCGTTTCCGTAGATATTGCCGCCTGCCGTGGCGACAAACAAATTGACCTCCTTTTCATGCTCAGCGTTGAAATAGCTTGTTCTTACAAGGGCGTTATTTGTGAGCGTTAAATAGTCCGCACCCTTTTCATTGAGTATTCCGGGAAGCTCTTCAATAAGCTTCGGATTGACCTGCATCGTGTATTTGAACTCAATGTCGTATCCCACATCGGTAGCAGGCATATCGTTGATAACAAAGACCAATGATCTCAGAGAGCCTTGTTCAAACTGATTTCCGGAGCGTACAAAGACAGTTCTGGCACGGTTCTGCTCGATATAGTCGTTGAGCATTCTCTCATACAGCTCAGGGGTCGTGGGGTTATCGGACATATCTATAACGGTCGGATACTGAGCGCAGGCCATAACATATGCCTCATTCGCCAATTTCTGAACGGCAGGGTCCTTACTGTCCGTAGTAATTGTGAACATTGAATTGATCTTCTTCATTCTCTCGTTCCAGACAGCGGGGTCGTTTGACGGTTCAAACATATCCGGTTTCAGCTTCTGATCGGGAGAATTGAGCCACATTATCATTTGAGAGCTATAAGATCCTGGCTGATAATATGCAAATTCGTCTTGGATAACAATATCCTCAAAGGCATCGCTTCCCGCTTCGAGTCCTATTGTCAGGGTAAAGTCAACATAATAGTTTCCGTCAGGACCTACATATACTCCGTTGTTGGATTTAGTGGCGTTTAAAACCTTATGGGTAGGTCTAGTCCAGCCTATACCCGGAGCAGAGGGTATTCCCTCATATTCGGTGAACCAGAGCGATGTGCTGTTTAAAAAGTCACCGACCTGAGAATCGACGATCGTGTCATAGTGGATCATATAAGATGTCGGCTCGCTGTCCAACGGCATAAGCCAGATGAAATTATGCGATTGTGCATCTGTGAAAACATATTTTGCAGCAAGCTCGTCTGTAAACTCAGTGTAAGACGTTCCCTCAGCCGCATTAAGCTCAGCCAGGACCTTAGCCTTGATTTTGGCATTGTTTCTGAATCTTTCAAGTGATGTATCACTGCCGGAGGCATAAACGAGCGAACGGAACTCTTCATAAACGCTGTCGGTGAGTATAATCCATTTCTGTTTGATCTCGCCGCTGCCGGAACTGTTTATCCATTCAACATATGTATTTGCGGCAGAATCTGTATAATAAACTACATTCCCCTCTGTAAACAGCGAAATCTCATCCCGGACACAAGAGCCGCCGAGAGAATAGAAACGCCTTTTGTTGATATTCAGTGTATATGGAACGATAGTCTTGACATCGTTATCCATGACCTTGGTCTTGGTATTATCCCCTGCTTCCTTCATGATCCACTCGCTGTCGGGAGAATATTTGCCGGTGATCCTTGCCTCGGAGAAAAGCTCTTGTTTCTCGCCCGTGTCGGGATTTTCAACAAAATACGATGCCTTTGCGCGGTTAGTATAGCTGTCGCCTGATCCGGAGCAGTCAACAGCCAGACGCTTATCGTATGGGATCTCGGCGGCATATGTAACTGTAAAGTATCCGCCCTTTACAACATCTATTCCTTCAATATGTATATTATATCCGCGCGATGAGGTCTTCTTAATGACCTCTCCGGCGCTGTAATAGACTTTATCCGAAACAAGGCCGTAAGCGTTATAGCTGGTAAGCAGGACAGCTTTTCCGCCTTCAAAATAGTCCTCGTCGATAGTAAGGTGGTTAACGGAGAACACGTCGTCAAAAATAACATCGTGTATATCTCCAGCATCGCTCTTGGGAGTCACCTTGACAGTGAACTTATTGAAAAGTCCGCCGTCGCTCGTATTGATATAACCTGTAGACTGTTTGGTAACAACAAGCTCACAAGGGTTTATCATATACTTTTCAACGCAGTCATTCCATGGAACATTAACGGAAAGCCTGTTATCGGTATCGGACCACGATGCGCTCAACGAAAAGTTAGCTTCAACGGTATCATAATATCCCGGAAACTCAACATAGATCACATCGTCGGCAATATAATATGTACCGATCGAAACATGGCGCGAATTATAAAGAGCCAGCTGTTCACTTTTGCTTCCCTTATTTCCTATTGTAATATGGTCAGGAAGCTCATAGTAATACTTCAGCCCGTTGGCTGCCATATCCGCAAGACTTAGTTTAAACGAAAGCGACAATTCAAAGCCTTTGCTTGGGTCTATGATCGAGCCGTCCCCAATAGCATCTCCGTCAACCTTCAGTGAGTGTTTAGTCATAAACGGCAAATAGTTTGAAAAACCGCTCTGAACGCTTTTTTCCAAAGCGAGCATGTCAATATCATTCGCGCTCAATTCGGCTGTCTGCAAGATACCGCTTTGATCCTCTCCGTCCGTGTTGCAATATGCACTCAACACATCAAACGGCATTGCGCTCAACATCATTACCGCGGAAATAATACAGCTGATTATCCGTCTTTTCAGCTTTCCCATACTTAAACCTCCAAGCTTCTGCCCGTCGAAAGCCTTGCAAAACAGCGTGACTCTCGGGATACAGATTTATATATTTAATTATACTCTTTAATTAGTATTTTGTCAAGATAAATCGAAAGTTTTTGTAAAATAATCATAGGTTTCTGCGAGAATACATATTGTCGAAAGAATACATCTTGCATTTTAAGCATATCACAGCTTTTGACTGTGTTTGAATTTAACAAAGGCGCAGGAAAAAGCCGTCAACTGCAAAGCTGACGGCTGAGTTCATTAAGTTTGTTGTTTATTGAATATTGCGCAGGCTCCTATAACAGAGCAGACCTCTGTGTTCAGCTTCAGATATCCGCCTATCCCCCGCCTTCTGCGGCTCGCA
>DLOT01000050.1 GCA_002479715.1 Ruminococcus sp. UBA7477
GCGCAAGCGCGGATAAGGCCTGCGCGCTGGCAAGCGTGGTTCTTGGGCTGGCTGCCGAGGAGCTTTCGGTATCGCGCTCTCAGCGTGGGATCATCGCGTCCGATATTCTGGCACATTTGCCCGAAACGCTTTTCAATCTTGAAAAGTTGGGAGAAATCTGATTGAAAAAAGCATACATAGCCCTTGCTGCTTCGGCTGTATTTATGACCTTCACAGGCTGGGGGGGCGGGAATGNNTCACAGGCTGACGGGGCGGGAATGAAGCGTTTGAGTTTACCCCTCCTCAAAGCTGCACGGCGCAGATAACCTCGGGAGGCGAAAGCTTTGAGGCTGACTTTGTTCGCAGCGAGGACGGCGGATGGACTGTCAGCTTCACGCAGCCGGAAAGTATTTCTCAGCTGAAGGTCATTCTGACAGGTGAGGGCTGCGAGCTGTGTTTTCACGGCCTTACACAATTTGTTTCGGCAGAGGATACACCTATAGGCGCTTTCCCTTCGGCGGTGACGGAGTGCTTCGACCATGCAGCAAACTCGTCGCAGCTTGAGTTTTCAAAGGACGGCAGCGACCGTCTTATAAAAGGCGAGGCAGGCTGCGGCAGTTATGTCCTCAGAGTCAGCGAGGCGGGTGAGCCTGTTTCGCTGAATATCGGCGGAGGCTTTTCCGCCGAGTTTTCAAACGGCTGATATTATGCCCTTTCCGTTTCGGAAGGGGCGTTTTTGTGTCGGGGAAAATGTTGACAAGCAGACGGAATTAAACTATAATTGATATAGTGAAAGATGAAAGGAGCGGTAGGTATGCCTGACGGATCAGTAGCGACAGAGACCGAAAGGTCTGAAAACAATGAGCGGTTGGAGAGGATAAGGCGCGGAGAGTTTGACGATATCCGTGAAGAGGCGAAGCGCATAGAGAAAACTCTCAAAAAGCGCGACGCCGCAAAGCGATTCGGTGAGCTTGCAAGGCTTATGACGACCAGATTTTCGGATTTTGAGAGCGCCGCCGATTATGCGGCAGAGTTTTCCGAGAAAAGCCGAAGGCTGGAGGCGGCGTATAACAGCCGCAGAAAGTTTGAAACAGTCAGCTGCATTTCGGCAACAGCCGCAGAGCTTCTGCTGGGCGCGCTCTATATATTCCTGTTTGTGAAAACAGGCAGTGATTTCAAGCCGTTTATCTTTCTTACCATATGCTATACCATTATGTTCGCAGGCTTTATGATCGGGTATGTCTGTGAGAGCGAAAAGGGCGCTTCGGCCTGTCTGTTCGGTGCGTTTGGCTTTGCCGCGGACTTTATTATGACGATCATTCTGGCGCTGGTTTTCAAAACCACAGGCAGCGCAGTCGAATTTATAAAGCTTCTGGTGCTGCCGGTCGTTATTGCCTTGGCGGCAGGCGCTGCCGTGTGCATCGTTTGGGGCATCTTCGCAGGGCACTCGGAAAACAGGCAGGAGCAAACGGGCGAAAAACGATCTAAAGGCCTGTAAGGGCTGAAAATAAAGGAGATAATGTTAATGAGCGAAACATATGAGATCAGGTCGAGAGAGCTGACCGCAAAATTAAGTTTGTTCGGTGCGGAGCTTCATTCACTGACAAAGGGCGGAACCGAGTATATCTGGCAGGCAGGAGAGGTGTGGAACAGGCACGCGCCTTTGCTGTTCCCGTTTATCTGTTCGCCGGAGGGCAGAAAATATAAGGCGGACGGAAAAGAATATAAGATGAAAGCCAACCATGGCTTTGCCCGCGACTGCGAGTTCACTCTTTTGTCGCACGGGGAGGATTTTGCGGAGTTTGAGCTTTGCGAAACTGCCGAAACCTTAGCGCAGTATCCTTATCGCTTCAGGCTGCGGGTGAAGTATTGCTTCGATGGCGGCAGGCTGTCAAGCAGGTTTACAGTCACCAATACCGACAGCCGACCGATGTATTTTTACCTCGGCGGTCACCCGGCATTCAACTGTCCGCTTGAGGAAGGGCTTTGCTTCGATGACTATTTTGTTGAATATGAGAAGGACGAGATCATCGAGCAGCAGGTCGGCGACTGTATGCGGACTGTTCTTTGCGGCGAAAGAAAAATGCCGATCTCCCGCAAGCTTTTTGATTACGACGTTATTATGAAGGATGCTCCGGCGTCAAGGTCCGTGTCGCTGAGATCGGACAAGGGGGATAGGTTCGTTACCCTTCATTTCCCCGATTCGGAGTGTATTGCGGTTTGGTCTACAGATCATAACGATGAGGCGAAATTCGTCTGCCTGGAGCCTTGGACCTCCGTTCCCGTTTACTGCGATGATGCTTATGAGAATATCGAGCAAAAGCCTCACGCGCTGCGTTTGGAGAGCGGCGAGAGCTTTGAATATCGCTATGATATCGAGGTCGGATAAATGAGGATAGTTATTCAAAGGGTTGAAAGCTCGTCCGTTTCGGTCGAGGGGACAACTGTGGGGAAGATAGGCAGGGGCTTTTTGGTTCTTTTCGGCGCGGGAACGGGCGACAGTCGCGAATACTGCGAAAGGCTTGCCGATAAGCTCTGCCGTCTGAGAATATTTGCGGACAGTGACGGAAAGACCAATCTTTCGATAGATGACGTCGGCGGCGATATGCTTATAGTTTCTCAGTTCACGCTATACGCCGACTGCCGCAAGGGCAACCGCCCGAGCTTCATCAATGCGGCGCTGCCTTCTGAGGCAAACGAGCTTTACGAATACTTTTGCGAATGCGTCAATTCGCGGATCAAGGGCAGAGTCGAGAAGGGAGTTTTCGGCGCGGATATGAGGGTGGAGCTTGTCAACGACGGACCGTTCACCGTTATTCTGGACAGTGACGAGATCATTAAGGCAACACCGCACAA
>DLOT01000081.1:0-13914 GCA_002479715.1 Ruminococcus sp. UBA7477
CGTCGTCGCAAGCTCCATATCCCTCGCGGCAACACTTAATAATTATGGCGTTGCCTCTCGCTCATTCCGCTGCTCCTCCTTTCAAACCAAACGCAAGCGTTCGGTTTGGCTTTGCTTGACCCGCCGTCAATCTAAAGTATCCCCCTAGCCTACATTCGGCAAGGCGGCATCGGGTCCAGCGTTACGCTGGGCGGCTGTTGGTGCAACGGTACGCTGCGTTAATACATTTTTTCAAGAGTCTTGTCACACCACTGGATCATCTTCGGGATATAGTCGGCTCTTCCCTCAAGGAAATCGGCAATGCATTTGTAGCTTGCATATCCCCCGTTGACTGCATTGTCTGTCGTTCCGGCACCCTCGTATCTTTCAAAAAACTGGTCATAAAGCGGCTCGTAACAGCTGTTTATCCAATCCAGCTGACCTTTGGCTCTTTGCTCCGAGAACGCGCCCTCGCCAAGCTCCTCCAGCTCGGCGTAAAACTCCGATCTCCAGCCCTCGTTTGTCATAAGATACGCAAAGCACAGAACCGCAGGGTTGTTTGTGTCGGTATCAAGAAGACCGTATTTCTTGTAATTGTCTTCTTTTATAGTATTGGTACGGCAGTCGCCGGAGCCGCTTACTCCGCCGAATTCCATATCATAGTAAACAAACCGCCACCTGCCGTCTGAATACTGATTAGAAAAGTCGGTGTTTTTCGTTTTCCACATAGACCAGTTCTTGCCCGGCCAGTCCCACTTGTTATTTATCCATATCTCGGCTGCAAAGTAATCCATCGCCGACTGCGGATCGACCAGCATACAGAAGCTCTCAAAGTCCTCGTCGCTTTTCAGGCTATCATGGGTTTCAAAGAAATCCATCAGCTCACCGAAGTAGTAGCCCTCGTCCTGTCCTTTGGGAACATCGCCGAGATCGAGCTTGTATCCGCTAGCATACTTCTCGGCATCTCCCTTGTATAGGATAACGTCGTCCTTATTTACAAAATGATGATCCTCAAAGTAGTCCGCCTGATAGTCCTCCTCAAGAACGTAAAGTCCCCAATATTCGCCGTTAAGATAAACAACGCAGGGCCTTGAGGTCTTCATATCGCAGTCGTAATCGGTAAGCAGCGACTGCCAGTAGGTGTCGCTGTATTTCGTTGTAAAAGCGCAGTTACCGCCCGCCCGAAGCACCAAGGATTTGAACTTGTCCAATATCTCGCCGTTGTCGTCGGTAAGTCCGCCGAAAACCTCATAATTGAAATTATTGTCGCCGTAATCCGTGCGCGCATAAAGCCGGAAGCCCTTTTGAAGATCGCTGCGTGAATAGTTGCCCTGTATCCTTATGCCGCAGTTTTGCGAAAGAACACAGCTTGTTTTTGCTCCGTCCGACTCAAAGAAATTGATCGACGCCTCACGCTCCCACTCTCTTCCACGCTGCTTGTAGTTGGCGTCCAATCCGCGCGCATCCTCACCGGATGAGATCCCGTCGGACTTTAGCTTTTCTTCCAAGGCATTGTAGAAAATGTCGCCCTTAACATAGATGCCCCTCTTGCTGTCGAACAGATCATCATAGTCCATTGAGATCGAAATGACCGCGAGCGGCTGCTGCTGAGCATAGCTGCTCTCGCCTATACCGTCTATATGATCGTAAAGACTGCCGATAAAATAGGTTTCGGTCTGGGTCTCGCCGAAAGTGCCGTCGGCATTTTTCGCCGCAGCGCGTATTACCGTGCATTTGTCAACAGCATCGTCAGACGGCGCAGAAACATTGCAGGTAAAGCTCTTTCTGTCGTGAGCGACTTCATTAAGCGCCCCCGAGATCTCCAGCGGATCGACAGCGGATACTACATTAGGCTCATTCTGCCTGTCGGTTATCGTTATCGGTCCTTCGTATTTTATCGCAGTATCACTTATTGCCGGATCGCTGCCGTCGGTAGTGTAATATATCTCCCCTCCGGAAAGCGTCAGCTCAAACTCGCTTTCATAAACGCCGCTTCCCGCCGAAAACATTCCGTCTCGTTTTGTCTCAGTCCAAACGACCTGACCAGCAGAGTATTCACCGCCGGAGGGCTTGGTGAGATCAGTCAGTTCAACCTGTTCTCTCTTATAAGGCGCATACGGCACATCGTCCCCACCGCCTTCATCATCCTTTGAGGAAGTTTCACTGCTCTCTTTATCCTGGCTTACCTCAGAGCCTGCATCAGAGCTTTCCTTGCCTGAGGACGAGCCCTGAGTATTTGAGCAGGCAGCCAGCTGAAAGCACGCCGCCAAAGCGCATAATGCCGCCAATATCCGTGTCTTTTTCATATGCCTGTTCCTTTCGCTATATCTGATGCCTGACTACCGAATACTCGTCATCCGCCGAATAGTAGGGGCAGTTATAGTTTGTTTTGCTGACAAACCGATACATCTCGTCCTCATCGAGATTGACAAGGCAGGCATAGCAGTCGGCTTGGTCATCATAAACATAGTTCGAGCAGCTTTCGCAGTTGGTCGTCATTTTATACCGCCCTCCTTATTCTTTCGGCGATATTCCAAATAGCCTTCCAAGATTACCGTCGCCGCAACGGTGTCAACGACCGCCTTGCGCTTTTTTCCGCGCACATTCGCCTCATTAAGATAGGAGTGCGCCGTGACCGTTGTCGAGCGCTCGTCCCACATATTGACCGGAAGCTCGGTCACCTTTGATAAAAGCTTTGCAAAGTCCATGCATTTTTGCGCTCTCGGCCCGACCGTTCCGTTCATATTGACCGGGTATCCCACAACGATCTCGCCGACCTCATACTGAGCGGCAAGGTGCGCTATCTTCACTGCTAGCATGTTCGCATTTTTTTCTTCAACAGTTCCTACCGGCGAAGCAAGAAATTCGGTCCTGTCGCAAACCGCAATTCCCGTCCTGACGTCGCCGTAATCCACAGCCATAATCTTCATAATCCGTCACCATGGCTTGACAGTGCCGACAATGTCTGCGATGTTTTCAACGTCGTTTTCATCACACCATCTGTCCAAGCCGTCTATGATCTTTATCGGAGTATATGGATCGGCGAATATCGCAGCCCCCACCTGAACTGCAGCCGCACCGGCCATCATCATCTCAACCGCGTCCTCCGCACTTGCTATACCGCCCATTCCGATGATCGGGATACTGACGGCGTTGTAGACCTGCCAAACCATTCTGACAGCGATCGGGAAAACCGCAGGTCCTGACAGTCCCCCGACGTTGTTTTTGAGTATCGGACACCGCGTTTTTATATCAATACGCATACCCAGAAGGGTGTTGATAAGCGAAAGCGCATCGGCACCCGCCGCTTCTACTGCTTTTGCAATGTCCGCAATGCTTGTAACGTTCGGCGAAAGCTTTACCATCAGCGGCTTATCGCAGTGCTTTTTTACCGCCGCCGTGACCTCCGCCGCAGTTTCCGCGCAAACCCCGAAGGCTGCTCCTCCCTGCTTAACATTCGGGCAGGAGATGTTCAGTTCGATCATATCTACCGCCGAGCCCTTCAGCTTTTCTGCCAGCTCGCAGCACTCCTCGGTCGTCGCGCCTGCGATATTCGCGATTATCCGCGTATCCTTAGTTACAAGATTAGGCAGCTCATAGTTTAAAAACTTTTCAACGCCGCCGTTTTGCAGACCTACGGAATTAAGCATACCGCTCGGTGTTTCGGCAACTCTCGGCGCAGGGTTTCCCTCACGGCGGTTAAGCGTGGTTCCTTTGACGGAAATGCCGCCTAAACGCGAAAGCGGATAAAACGCCTCGTATTCTCTACCGTAGCCAAAGGTTCCGCTGGCAGGGATCACGGGGTTTTTAAACTCCACCCCGCAGACATTAACAGTCAGATTGCTCACAGAATTACCTCCTTGCTGTCAAAAACAGGTCCGTCCTTGCAAACGTGCGAATGTATCTCTCTGCCGTCCTTGACCGTGCGGCAGGCGCNNAGACAAGACAAGCCCCGACACCGCAGGCCATTCTCTGCTCGAGAGAAACCTGACAGCGTACTGCGTTTTCCTCAGCAATCGCCGCCACGGCCTTAAGCATAGGCAACGGTCCGCAGGCGCAGATTATGTCGGGCTTCTGCTCCTTCAGGCACTCCTTTAGCGCATCGGTCACAAAGCCATGCATCCCGGCGCTTCCGTCATCGGTGCAAAGCACCGTTTTTGCTCCGCAGCGCTTAAAGTCATCTTGCAGTATCACAGCCGCAGCGTTACGAAATCCGCTGATAACGGTAGCGTTCCCGCCGTATTCTTTGGCAACGCTCAGCATCGGGGGCGTACCTATTCCGCCGCCGACGCAGATAACACTACCGCAGGAGATATCAAATCCGTTTCCGAGCGGTCCGATAATGTCGATAAGTCCGCCGACATTAAGTTCGGATATGCTTTCGGTTCCTCCTCCGCGCACCTCAAACACAAGCCGTATCGAGCCGCCTGTCTTGTCAATCTCACATATTGATATGGGTCTGCGCAGGAAAAAACCCGGCGCCGCGACCTGAACAAACTGACCTGCCGAAGCCTCCACGGCTATCTCGGGGCAATTTACCGTTATATCGAAAATGCCCGCAGCGATCGCTTTTTTCTTGATTATAGGATAGCTACCCTGAGTATACATTTGCAATATTCCTTTCTATCAAGTACGGCGCATGGATCTGCGCCGCCTTTGTGTTATTCCAAAGAAATCTTGGGAAGATACGAAACTATATCCTCTTTCATTCTGATAACTTCGCGTCTTGCCGCCTTGGCATAGTCCTTCTCGGGGCAATCCTGCTCTTTTCTGTAAGCAAGCATAACCGCTCTCGATGAGTTAACTATCGCGCCGAGACCGTTCTCGTCAAATGCATTCGCGACTCCTCTTGCTCCGCCGCCCTGAGCGCCGTAGCCGGGAACGAGGAAAAATGTATTCGGCAGCGCCTTGCGCAGCTCAGCAAGCTGCTCGGGATATGTAGCCCCGACGACCGCTCCGACCGACGAGTATCCGAGCTTGCCCATAGCCTCGCCGCCCCACTTTTCGCACATCTCGCCCATGGTTTCATAAACGCTCTTGCAGTCGTCCAGCTTTCGATCCTGAAGCTCTCCGCTTGACTGATTTGAGGTCTTGACCAGAACAAAGATCGCCTTGTCTTTTTGCCTGCAAAGCTCCAGAAGCGGAGCTATCCCGTCCGTTCCGAGATAGCCGTTGACAGTCAGAGCATCTGAGCCGAAGGCTGCCTGTTCAACACCATCGAGGTCCGTAACACCTAAATGAGCCGCGGCGTAGGCTGTCATAGTCGCTCCGATATCGTTGCGCTTTCCGTCGGTAATAACATACATTCCCTTTTCCTGCGCATATGCAATGGTCTTGGCAAGGGTCTTTACGCCCTCCCAGCCGTACATTTCATAGTAAGCTGCCTGTGGCTTTATGGCGGGAACGATATCATAGATCTCGTCGATTATGCCCTTGTTAAAGGCCAGTATCGCCTTAGCCGCGCCCTTGAAGTTCTTACCGTATTTATCGAATTTCTTAGCCTTGATATATTCGGGGATATATTCGAGCTTGGGGTCAAGACCCACAACGGTGGGATTCTGCATTTTTACTATTTTCTCTATAAGTCTGTCAAATGACATTATTATTCTCCCTTTCGATTGAAGATAACTTTTCCGTCAGCTATGGTATACTGCACCCTGCCCTTCAGGCGTTCGCCCTTGAATACCGAATTTTTTGACTTTGAATGGAGATTCTGCGGATCAACAGTCCACTCCTCGTCGGGGTCAAAAACCGTTATATCCGCCGCACTGCCGGCTTCAAAGCATATTCTCTGCAGACCGAGTATCTCCCTCGGTCTTAGTGACATACGGGTCACGATCTCCTCTAAGCTCAGCTTTCCTGTGTGATAAAGCCGGGTGAGTGTAGCCGCAAGCGAAGTTTCCAAGCCGACCACTCCGTTCGGAGCCTTGCAGAAATCTGCCTTGTCCTCTTTTGAATGAGGCGCATGATCGGTCACGATGCAGTCGATCGTGCCGTCAATAACGGCTCTCTCTATCGCCGCTCTGTCCTGCTCCTCTCTGAGAGGCGGACTCATTCGGTAGTCTGCATCCCGTGAAAGCAGCTTTTCCTCTGTGTATGTGAAATAATGCGGACAGGTCTCGCAGGTGACATTCACGCCGTCCGCCTTTGCGGCTCTTATCAAGGCGGCGCTTCCCCTTGTTGAAACATGAGCAATATGGATGTGTGCGCCGCAGGAAGCCGCCAGCGCGATCTCCCGAGCGGTTATGCTGTCCTCTGAGGCTCTGTCCATACCCTTTACCCCAAGCTGCTGCGAAACCTTTCCCTTGTTGATAATTCCGCCGTTGATAATATGCAGATCCTCGCAGTGAGATATAACACAAAGCCCATTGCCGACCGATCTTTCCAGAGCCTGCCGCATAAGCTCGGCGTTTTCAACAGGTCTTCCGTCATCCGAGATTGCAATAACGCCGCTATCCTTGAGGCTGTCGTAGTCACAAAGCTCACCGCCCGAAAGCCCTTTCGTTATCGCCGCAACAGGATAGACCTTGACGCCCGTCTGCTTTGCCTTTTCTGTGATATAAGCAACTGTTTCCGGACTGTCTATAGCAGGCTTTGTGTTCGGCATACAGCAAACCGCCGTAAAGCCTCCGGCCTTAGCCGCCTCTGTGCCTGTTATGATGTCCTCCTTGTAGGTAAACCCGGGGTCGCGGAAATGAACGTGCATATCAACAAGCCCGGCGCAGACTGTCAGCCTGTGTTCGCCGTCGATAACGAGGTCGGCAGAGATCTGCCCGCCGCATTTGGAAACACTAGATATCCTGCCGTTTACGATCAGTATGTCACGACAGCCCTCGATATGCAAAACAGGGTCTGCAACACGCATATTTTTCAAAAGAAGCTTCACGAATTATTCCTCTTCTCCCTCATTCGTATTCTCCTTGACCGTGGTCTTGTACTGCTCAGCCTCCTCGGAGCCTTCGCGGACGAGCGTGAAGATCTCGTCTTTAGTCTGGAACTCCATGGTGTCGCTCTGAATGAGGTAATCGGAATCCTTATAGATGATATTGCCGTCGCGGTCTTTCTTGGAATAAACGAACTTGAAGCTGATATCGTTCCGAAGCTGTCCCATTCCCCACTCCTCAGGGAAATCTGTCGTAAACGGAACCGTCAGAAGCTTGATCTTTCCCGATGAGGCGCCCATCTTATCCAGACCGTCGTCAAGCTTGATCTTGTAAAAGCCGCTTGCTATTTTTTCCCCGTCCTCATATTTGATGCTGAAGCGTCCGTTGTCATCAAATGAGAATACTATTCCCTGCGGTGCGTTGTAGCCGTAGCCGGTATCCTGAATTACGATGTTCCAGTCGCTTTCGATGATCTTTTCACCTTCATGCGTATTGGAAGCGAGCGAGAAGAAAAACGTCAGGAAGTAGACTATGCAGAACACTATAAACAGAAACAGCAGCAAGCTCAGCGTTCCGACTATTTTTTGCTTTCTTGTCTTTTTAACCTTAAATCCCATTTTAATTACCTGCCTTTCGATATATTATTCTTGTGTTATATTTGTTTCGCGATAGCTGTCGGCGGCGCACTCGGCAGCAGCGATAAGCTTGCTTTCAAGAGGAGTTCCCAAAACGTCCTCATTGTAGCACGCAACGATATGCTTTTCATAAACTATGCGGCTGTCCTGAGCGACATCTCCGAGAATGTAGAATATCTGACCGAACACCCTCAGCTTAGCCTTATAGGCATAATTCTTGCCGTCCTTCGCAAGATACATCAGAACATCTTCCGGCGACTTGCCCTGCTTGCACTGTTCGATAAGCTGCCAGGGCTTTCTTTCAAGAGAGGTATAAATACTAACGCTCGGAACGTTGAAATCGCTCTCGTCATAATCATCCTCGCCGCCCGGAAGATATACGAAATATTTTTCCACCTCAGCGGCGCCGCAGTCAAAGTCGATAAAGTCGCCCGGAATAGTTATTTCATAGTCTGCCACATAATCCTTGTCGTCCGTTCCCGTAAAAAACTGCTTTCCGCTGAAGGTTTTAAGCGGCTTAGCCGGCTGACTGCCTGTCGCCAGAACCTTCTGATCCGTTTTTCTGACGATAGTCGGCGCAGGATTTTTAGGCTTAGAAGCCGTTTGCGCTGTTGACCCGGTATTATTATTTGAATCTCTCTGCTCCGCCTGCATTTTTTCCGCAAGGTTGTCTATCGCCTTGGCTGCATCGAGAAGCTTATCAAAAAATCCCATCGACTAACCCTCCTTTTTCTTATTGAGTCCGAGGAACGCCGCTCCGATGATTCCGGCGTCGTTTCCGAGCTTGGCAATAACGATCTCTGTGTTCCTCTCCGAGTTCTTGGTATAGATCTCCTTTGCGACAAGCTCCTTCAGAGGAAGCAGCAGCGGGTCGCCCTCGTTGCAGACTCCTCCGCCTATGCAGAGAATGTCGGGCTGGAAAATGTTTATGGTGTTGGTGATGCCGCAGGCAAGATACCATATGTATTTGTCAACGACCTCCTTGCCTGCCTTATCTCCCGCGCGCATGGCATTGAAGGCTGTTCTTGCCGAGATCTTTCCTTCCTCGTCATTCATCTTCCACATTATCGAATCACGGTCGGCGAACATAGCCTCTCGTGTCATTCTTACAAGACCGGTCGCAGATGAGAATACCTCAAAGCATCCGTGCCGTCCGCAGGTACATTGCGGGCCGCTCGGATCTATGACAGTATGACCTATTTCGGCGCCTGCAAAGTTGAAGCCCGAATAGATCCTTCCGTTAATGATGATCCCTCCGCCGACGCCAGTTCCGAGAGTTATGCAAACGGCGTTGTTAGCTCCCTTCGCCGCTCCGGCGACAAACTCGCCGTAAGCCGCCGCATTCGCGTCATTTTCAACGTAGCATGGCTTGTCTATGAACTTCTGCATAAGCTCTACTACCGGGAAATTAAGAAATCCCAGATTGTTTGAATATTCTATGACCCCGGTTTCCGAATTTGCAGTTCCCGGCGTTCCTATGCCGACAGACTCAATATCATCGACTGTCAGCTCCGCCTTTTTCACTGCCTCCAGCGCGACCTTGGCCATGTCCTTACAGATGTCCTCAGCCGCACGCGGCAGATTTGTCTTGCAGGTCGCCTTTGAAACGATGTTGAACTTCTGGTCAACGACACCCGCCTTGATGTTGGTTCCTCCGAGGTCAATTCCGATATAGTATTTCATATTGCAAGATCCTTTCGGTTTATTTTTCGATCATTGTATTTCCGCTGCATTCGGGGCATTTTACCCTGTACTCGTTTTCATAATGCGTGGCAAAAACCAGCTTAGTTCACTTGAATCTGGTCTTGTGTCCGCATTTTTTACACTCAAATTCGTGCTTTGAAAGGCTCACTGCCATAACCGCGACAATTACCGCCGCACACGCTAAAATATTTGACGTCACGATCAGAATGCTTTCCATATTATACCCTTGTCAAAATAAATCTGCCTTTTCCGTTCACAGCATACTGTCCGTTTCCGGCAGTTACGAAAACGCTGTCGCCCTTTTTCGCTGTAATAGTGTCCTCTCCGCCGATAATTTTCAGTTCGCCCTCCAGCACCAGAATGCTGTTGAAGCTCTTTTCATCTGCCTCAAAAGCGGCGTTATCTCCCGATACATCGACAAGATATGTCGTGAAGTAATCGCACGAGGACAAAAGCTTACTCGTGTAGCCGTCCCGCTGCTCCGTCGGGGTTTCGGGATAAGCCTTTGCAGGAGCCAGCGAGGTAACGTCCTTAGCCTTTTCAACGTGCAGCTGACGCGGCTTTCCGTCCTTGCCGACTCTGCCGTAGTCGTAGATCCTGTAGGTAGTATTGGAGTTTTGCTGGATCTCGGCGATCAGTATTCCCTTTCCTATCGCGTGCAGAGTGCCCGACTGAATGAAAAATACATCGCCCTTTTTAACAGGGACAGCATTGGTTACCTCAAGCAGGGTGTTGTCGGCGATCCTCTGCGCAAACTCATCCTTTGAGATATTGTGCTTGAAGCCATAGAGAAGCGTAGCCCCCTCGTCGCATTCAACAACATACCACATTTCCGTCTTGCCGTATTCGCCCTCGACCCTGAGCGCATAATCATTGTCGGGGTGGACCTGCACCGAAAGATTATCCTTGGCGTCGATCAGTTTTATAAGTATCGGAAAGTTATCAAACTTTTCACAGTCGGTTCCCAGAACGCCCCTGCCCTGCTCCTCAATAAACGAAGCAAGCGTCATTCCGTCAAACCTTCCGCCGTCGATAACGCTCTCGCCGTCCTTGTGACAGGACAGCTCCCAGCTTTCGGCGACCTTGTCAAAGTCGCATTTTTTGCCGTATTCGTCGCGCAGCCTTGTGCCGCCCCAGATGTAGTCCTTGAATGCGGGTCTCAGCTTGAAAATTGACATAAGCATCTCTCCAAATAATATTTAATATCAGCTCTGAAAGTACACAGCTATACATCTTAAATTATATCACCTATCGTGCAATAAGTCAACAAAAATTTCCTACACCAGCTTAAAGCTGGACCTATTGCCGCCTTACCGAACATAGGCTAGTATCCAAATTTTGAGTGACGGCGGGTCAATCGTTCTCAAGCCAAGCCAAACCGAACGCTTGCGACGACGCGACGGCGGATTGAACGTTCACCTGAACAAACAGAATAATTGCGATAACGCAAAAGGAACGCCCTCTCTTGCAGGGCGTTCCCTAATAAATATAATAGGATTTCTATTTCTCCACAGGAGTGTAAAGTATTCTTATTTCAGGAAGCTTTTCGACAGTCGCGTAGCAGCAGTTGATTCCGTCCTCAGCCGTCAGATCGTTTTCACCTGTGGCAGGAGGCGCAAAGATTTTCATGGTCATATCCGCCGATCCGCTGAGCGGTTTTTCAAAAAAGGCAGGCATCAGATCAATAAACCTCGCCTTTGGCGACTTGTAAAACCATCTGCCGTTCAACTCGATCATCAGGTTTGAATCGTCCTCAAAATAAAGCTCACAGAAATGCGGATTTTTCTCAAAGTGCATCGGAACGGCGATGCCCTCCGCGTCCTCACTCGAGCGCCAGCAAAGCCTTGCAGGCATTGATATCTCTCTGCCGACGGTCATCGACGGCATAAAATACTCGTCGTGGATAAGCTTTTTATAGGTCTGCATCACAGGCTGCTCTACACCGACCTCTGGATTGTTCACATCCTGGATCTCAAGACCCAGCCTGCCCCTGTCGCGGAACTGATAAAACGTAAATCCCGAGAACCAATCGGCATTTTCCGCCTTGAGCCTTCCGGTGAATTCCTCTACCATCTCGCACTGGTCATAAGGACCGGTAACATCGCCGTCGGCGTTAAATTCGCTCATTACCATGGGCTTTTTTTCTCCGCCGCATATCTCCGTGAAAAGCTGGGCCGAACGCTTTGTCATATCATAAACGTCCGCGACAACGCTTCGCGAATGACTGTTTCCGCCCGGCTGAGCAACATCATACGGCCAGCCCCAGTGGAGCGCCATATATTTGTCCACCGAGAAGATGTCAGTAGCTCTGACCGCCTCGGCAAACTCCTTATCCATCTCGATATGCTCTGCATCTGTAGACTTTGCGCCGTCGATGCAAAGGATCATTTTAACGTTCGGCGCATATTCATGCATAAGTCTTGTAACTCTGCAATAGAAATCGGCAACCTCCTGATAGCTTGCCCGCTTGTTGAAAGAAAACCAGTTTCCGGTCGCCTCGTGGTTTACGCGCAAAAAGACTCTGCCGAAGGTTTTCAGATCCTCCGCTATTGCGATGATACGTTCATCGTCGAGGTGCGGATCCATAGTCAGCGTCAGTGTAACGTCCTGACCGTGCTTTCTTATCTCGCGCATATAGTTGAAGGGCTCGCCGTCGCGGCTTCCGCCCAAACCGCCCTTATATGTGAAATAGTCATCATAGGGGTAGTCCCACTGAAATGATATCTCCGCGTCCTTCATTGCCTCCGATATTCTCGCCGGCCATTGCTCATCGTAAGGATAATAACAGTACATCAGGCTGATCGAGCGGTGGGGTCTGCCGAGCTTGTTCAGAATGTAATCCTGATTGACATACTCGCCTCTCTCCGAGCCGTCGCCCAGATCAACCGCGCACCTTGCAGCACCCATTTTCACAGAATAAGCTTTGTAATCCACAATAAAAACACCTTTCCCTATCATATTACCGTGCGGCTGGAACAAGCCGCATTCTAGCTGCTGCGTCAGTTAGCCGGCTTTGACTTACCCGCATTTCTGACCGCCTGCTTCTGCTCGCGGATCTCGTTGAGGCTCTTTACAAGCGCCCTTTCGGCAGTATCCAACGTTGCGGCAACATTTTCGGACATTGCCGCTTTGATCTCCTTGTCCATATTATGAGCCTTTGAGAGAATGTCGTTAGCCTGTTCTCTTGCCTGCTTGGTGATCGCATCATTAGCGACCAGAATTTTAGCTCTTCCCTCTGCGGCCGCGATTATCTCCTCGGCCTTTTTGTTTGCCTCTGCGATGATCTTCGCTCTGTCAGCCAGCGTTTCCTTGGCGCGTTTGACCTCTGTCGGAATGTTATAGCGGAGGTTGTCAATAAACTCTCTCATCTTGTCTGCATCGATAAGCGCCTTTTTGCCCGAAAAAGGCATTGTCGAAGCGTTATCAAGCATATCTTCCATAAGGTCGAGTATTTCGTCGATTTTCATTTTCCATCTTCTCCTTGATCTTATTTCTTCAATCTATCTTTAATCACGCCGTGGATCTCGGGAGGCACGAACGTGCTTATATCCCCGCCGAAGCGGGCAATCTCCTTTACAAGGCTGGAGCTTAAATACATATTCTCCTGACTTGTCGTCAGAAAAACGGTCTCCGCACCGCCGTAAAGCTTTTTATTGGCAAGCGCCATGGAAAATTCATATTCAAAGTCGGTAACAGCTCTCAGGCCCTTGACGATAGCCGTTGCCTGCCGCTCTTTAAGATAGTCGGCAAGCAGCCCGTCCCAGCAGTCAACGACGACGTTATCCCACCTGCTTATTACCGCGTGGATCATATCAAGCCGCTCCTCGACCGAAAAAGAAGGCTGCTTATGTGCGTTGGACGACACCAGAACGATGACCTTATCAAACAGTGTCGAAGCTCTTTCGATGATATCGAGATGACCGTAGGTTATCGGGTCAAAGCTTCCCGGACAAACGGCGATTTTCCTCATATTCAACTCTCCTCCGAACCCGGCATTTTGTAAACGGTGAGCGAGATCTTCCCGTATCTGTAGGACCTGTATTTTGTCAAAGCCCCGTAACGCTCGTCAAGCTCAAGACCCTTTTCATGTTCGCATATGACCGTCGCGCCCTCATTCAGCAAGCCGGGCAAAAGCTTAATAGCCTGCCCGATAAGCCCCTGTCTGTAGGGCGGGTCGAGCAGCACTATATCTATACCCTTTTTGGCGACCCGCAGATACTCAAACGCATCCATATTCAAAACCCTTGACCTGTTGTTAAAGCCGCAGGACATAATATTCTGCTTAACGACTGCCAAAGCATTTCTGTCTCTCTCGACAAAAACACAGTGTGCCGCGCCCCGGCTCAGCGCTTCGATGCCGAGCTGACCGCTCCCCGCAAAAAGGTCAAGCACGCTCGCCTCGGGGACGTCAAACTGGATTATCGAAAACATAGCCTCTTTGACCATATCGGTGGTCGGCCGTGTGATCTCATCACCCTCCAAGGCGGAAAGCTTTTTGCCCCTCGCCTCGCCTGTAATCACTCTCATAGCTTCTCCTTAAAACATTATATAAAATTATTATACACCTTTTTAACCTGTTTGTCTATGAACAATCTTACAAAATATTGCACATAAACTTAGCTAAATAAACCAAATAGGCCCCGTTTCAGAGCGTAAGCGACCGGTTTGTAGATGAACTATCAAATTACTAATTATAAAGGAACGCCCTCTCT
>DLOT01000081.1:13995-20336 GCA_002479715.1 Ruminococcus sp. UBA7477
GGACTCCGCCAAAGGGATAATCCCTTTGGAATCCCATTATTTGTTGATTGCAGCTTTTTCGACAAACTAAGCGCCTCCGCCCTTTCAGAGTGGAAGCGCATACAAAATATCACAGGTATCTGCGAAGATATCTGCCCGTATAAGATTTTTCACATTTTGCGACCTTTTCCGGCGTTCCGCATACAACCACCGTACCACCCTTGTCGCCTCCCTCGGGGCCCATATCTATGATATAGTCTGCCGTCTTTATAACGTCCAGGTTATGCTCGATAACGACAATAGAATTTCCGTTGTCACACAGCCGCTGTAACACCTCTATCAGCTTATGGACATCCGCTGAGTGAAGGCCGGTCGTCGGCTCATCAAGAATGTAAAGTGTCCTGCCAGTTGCGCGCTTTGAAAGCTCGGTCGCAAGCTTAACTCGCTGTGCCTCGCCTCCCGAAAGGGTCGTAGCCGGCTGACCGATCTTGATATATCCAAGACCGACGTCAAACAGCGTTTTGAGCCTTCTATATATCTTGTCATGGTTTTTGAAAAACTCCATGCCTTCCTCAACGGTCATCTCCAGGACATCGTAAATGCTCTTGCCCTTGAACCTGACGTCAAGAGTTTCGCGGTTAAAGCGTTTTCCGTGGCACACGTCGCAGGGAACATAAACATCGGGCAGAAAATGCATCTCGATCTTGATGATTCCGTCTCCCTGACAGGCCTCACAGCGTCCTCCGCGAACGTTAAACGAAAACCTGCTTGAAGTGTAGCCCTTCATCTTAGCCTCGGCAGTTTCCGCAAACAGACTTCTTATATCATTGAACACTCCGGTATATGTCGCAGGATTGGAACGGGGCGTCCTGCCTATAGGCGACTGGTCTATGTTTATCACCTTGTCGAGGTTTTCGACTCCGAGCATATCGTCAAATTTGCCTGCATGAAGCTTTGCTCTGTTCAGTCTGCCTGCAAGCTCCTTATAAATTATCTCATTGACAAGGCTCGACTTTCCGCTTCCCGAAACTCCCGTTACTGCGGTGAAAGTTCCGAGCGGTATCTCGACCGTCACTCCCTTGAGGTTGTTCTGCCGCGCGCCGACGACTGTCAGCTTCTTTCCCGAGCCTTTTCTGCGCTTTTCCGGAACGGGTATCTTCAGTTCACCGCTCAGATACTTGCCCGTTATCGACCGCGGATTACTCATGATATCCTCTACCGTTCCCTGTGCAACGACCTCTCCGCCGTGTATTCCGGGTCCGGGACCTATATCGACAACATGATCGGCACTTCGCATTGTGTCCTCATCGTGTTCAACAACTATCAGCGTGTTGCCCAGATCGCGCAGTCTTTTGAGTGTGGCGATAAGCTTGTCATTGTCGCGCTGATGAAGTCCGATAGAAGGTTCATCGAGGATATACAGCACCCCGACCAGAGATGAGCCTATCTGGGTTGCAAGACGGATACGCTGGCTTTCACCGCCGGAAAGCGTTCCCGCAGAGCGCGAAAGAGTAAGATATTCAAGCCCCACGCTTTTCAGAAAACCAAGCCGGGACTTTATCTCCTTGATGATGCGCTCGCCTATTATACTCTCCTTCTCCGAAAGCTTCAGGCCGTCTATAAACTCATATGCCGCCGTTACCGACATATCGCAAAGCTCGGCGATATTCTTTCCGCCGACAGTCACCGCCAATGACTCGGGCCGAAGCCGCTTTCCATGGCATTCCGGGCAATCCTCCTCGCTCATGCAGCTTTCGATGTCTGCCCGGGAGTAATCGCTGGTGGTTTCACTGTAGCGGCGCTCAAGGTTATGGATCACTCCCTCAAAGTCGGTTTCAAACCTGCTTTCGCCGTAATCGGTCTTGCGGACAAGCTTCATCTTCTCACCGTTGGTTCCGTAAAGAAACAGGTTTATCTGTTCATCTGTCATATCGCGCACCGGGATATCAAGCGGTATTTTATATTTGTCCGATATCCCTTTGAAATACATATAGGCGATCGTTCCCTCGTCAAGATTGTTCCAGCCGCTCGCCTTGATAGCACCCTCCATGATAGAAAGATTGCGGTTCGGGATTATCATATCGGGATCGAGCTTTTTGAAAACTCCGAGTCCTGTGCATTTCGGGCAGGCTCCGAAAGGATTATTGAACGAAAACATTCTCGGTGCAAGCTCGCCTATCGAAACGTTATGCTCGGGGCAGGCGTAGTTTTGCGAGAAGNNCCTCACCGCCGATAACGTCTACACCGACAAGACCGCCCGTCAGCTTGGAGATCACCTCAATGTCATCAGTCAGACGGGGCTTAACGCCTTCTTTTATAACAAGGCGGTCCACGATTATCTCAAAGGTGTGCTTCTGGTTCTTGTTGAGCTTTATCTCCTCGGACAAGTCATATGTTATTCCATCTATTCTGGCCCGGACATAGCCCGACTTCTTGGCCTGCTCGATCTCCTTTTGATATGTTCCCTTTTTGCCCTTGGCTATCGGCGCAAGAAGCTGGATCTTAGTGCCGTCCTCCAGTTCGCATATCTGATCCACGATCTGATCGACTGTTTGATGCAGGATCTCACGTCCGCATATGGGGCAATGCGGAACACCTATGCGGGCATACAGCAATCGCAGATAATCATATATTTCCGTGACAGTTCCGACTGTTGAGCGCGGATTTTTCGAGGTCGTTTTCTGGTCGATGGATATAGCCGGGGAAAGCCCCTCGATGCTGTCGACATCCGGCTTGTCCATTTGTCCGAGAAACATTCGGGCATAGGAGGAAAGGCTCTCAACATACCGGCGCTGACCGTCGGCATATATGGTATCAAACGCAAGCGAGGATTTTCCGCTGCCCGAAAGGCCCGTCATAACTATCAGCTTGTCCCGCGGAAGGGTTATGCTTATGTTTTTCAGATTGTGTTCCCTCGCGCCCTTGATTACAATTTCATTTTTTGACACTTTCTTTTACTCTCCTTGTATTATATATGTAAACATACATATGTTACAGCCTTTTTCTGTACATTATTTCATCGGACTTTACATACCCCTGCTTTTCATAAAAAGCCTGAGCGGATATATTATCTCCGCCTGTAAAAAGCTGATAGCACGCAATATTTTTATCCGCGAAATATTCTTCGATATATCTGAATAGTTCAGCCGCAATTCCTTGTCTTCTGTATTTCTCATTGACATACAGCTCGGTTATCTCCCCGTAATACTTACTGTAGCACATTGATTTGAATATCTGCACACAGCAAAATCCCACAGCCTCGTTTTCATTACAGGCGATAAACACTATCTCCTGTCCGTTGAACTCCAAGGACTTTTTCAGCAGAGAAAGCTCCGTTACGCCCTTGCCGTTAAATTCCTCATTCAGCCTGAAAAGCTCCTGCGCGTCTGAAATATCTGCTGTTCTTATCTTAAACATTTTTAATTCTCCCCTCTCAGCTCGGCGATTTTATCTCGCAGGNNCGCGTGCTCAAATTCGAGCATTTTTGCCGCCTCCTTCATCTGCTTGGTCAGCTTGTCGATAAGCGCGGCAGTTTCCCGTTTGGAAAGCTTGTTTTTCTGGCGCGCCGAATATTCGACCTCTTCCTTAGTGGATATCTCAATAACATCTCGGATATCCTTTACTATGGTCTTCGGAGTTATGCCGTGAGCCTCGTTATACGCCTTCTGTATTTCACGCCGGCGCTCGGTTTCGGTTATGGCGCGCTCCATGGAACCGGTCAGCTCGTCTGCATACATAATGACCTTGCCCTCGGCGTTTCTGGCGGCTCTGCCTATAGTCTGGATCAGCGAGCTTTCCGAGCGCAGGAATCCTTCCTTATCCGCATCTAGGATCGCCACAAGCGAGACCTCAGGCAGGTCAAGCCCCTCACGCAAAAGGTTTATTCCAACCAGAACGTCAAACTCGCCCAGCCGCAGATCGCGGATTATCTCCATACGCTCTATCGTGTCGATATCATGATGCATATACCGCACCCTGACGCCGAAATTCTTTAAATATTCCGTAAGGTCCTCGGCCATTTTCTTGGTCAGTGTTGTGACCAGAACGCGCTCGTTTTTCTCGGTTCGCATATTTATTTCCGACAAAAGGTCCTCGATCTGCCCTTCAACGGGCTTGACCTCTATCACAGGGTCAAGCAGACCTGTCGGACGGATCACCTGCTCGACAACACGCTCGGCGTGCTCACGCTCAAACGGGCCGGGAGTCGCCGAAGTGTAGATCACCTGATTGATATGTGCATAAAACTCATCAAATGTCAGCGGACGGTTGTCATAAGCCGACGGCAAACGAAAGCCGTAATCTATGAGAGCCGTCTTTCTTGCCCTGTCGCCGGCATACATCGCCCTGACCTGCGGAACGCTGACGTGCGACTCATCTATCAGCAGGAGAAAATCCTTTGGCAGATGGTCAAGAAGCGTATAGGGCTGAGAGCCGGGAGCGCGGCGCGAAAGCACGCGGGAGTAGTTCTCTATGCCGCTGCAAAAGCCGACCTCCTCCAGCATCTCCATATCGTAGTTGGTCCGCTGCTCGATCCTCTGCGCCTCGATAAGCATATCCCTCGCTCTGAAATAATCGACCCTTTCGCGCATCTCCTCCCGGATATCGGCGATCGCATCCTTCATCTTTTCACGTCCGACGATATAGTGGCTTGCCGGGAAAACCNNTGCCGCATGAGTGAGCCTTGCCGTGACCTCCCCCGTCACAACGTTTATCTCGCTTATACGATCGACCTCATCCCCGAAAAATTCGACTCTGATCGCCTTATCTGTAGAATTGGCAGGATATATCTCGACAACGTCGCCTCTGATACGGAACTTGTTCCGCTCAAAGCCGAGATCGTTTCGTTCATACTGTATCCCCACAAGCCTGGCGGCAAGAGCGTCACGCTCAAGCGTCATTCCCTGCCTGACCGAAACCACCATGCTTTTGTATTCTTCCGGGTCGCCCAGCGAATAAATACAGGAAACCGATGCTACTATAATAACATCGCGGCGCTCTGCGATCGCTGTTGTGGCAGAATGGCGCAGCTTGTCTATCTCGTCGTTTATCGAACAGTCTTTTTCGATATAAACGTCCTTACCGGGAATATACGCCTCCGGCTGATAATAGTCGTAATAGGAAACAAAATACTCGACACAATTATTCGGAAAAAGCTCGCGGAACTCTGAACAGAGCTGTGCCGCCAAAATTTTGTTGTGCGCCAGAACAAGCGTTGGTCTGTTGACTCTGGCGATGACGTTGGCCATGGTGAAGGTCTTGCCCGAGCCGGTAACGCCTAAAAGCACCTGCTCTTTGAGCCCTTGGTTAATGCCGTCGACAAGTCCGTCGATAGCCTGAGGCTGATCGCCCGTAGGCTTAAAATCCGAAACAAGTTCAAAATGCTCCGTAAGCTTCCCTCCCAGAAAATTCATCAGTAATATGATACCACACCTTGTCCGCTTTGTCAAGAACGTATGTTTGCCAATGTTGCCTTATTCTTTTCAAAAAATACCCTCTCATTTTGACAATACGACCGAAAATCCAACCGCCGCTTGACTTTTAGCTGTATTTTAGGGTATAATATAATTGCGAAAGAATTGATAAATTTTAAATTAACAACAAGGAGTACGTATATGCTGAAAGAAACACTTACACAAAATCAGAACGTTAACAAATGGGTAGAAGAAATGATCGCCCTTTGCAAGCCCGACAAGGTCGTATGGATCGACGGCAGCGAAGAGCAGCTCAAGGCACTCCGTGACGAAGCTATCAGCACCGGTGAGATGATACAGCTCAACCAGGAAAAGCTTCCCGGCTGTATCTACCACAGAACTGCCGAAAACGATGTTGCGCGTGTTGAGGACAGGACATTCATCTGCTCAAGAGAAAAAGAAAATGCAGGTCCTACCAACAACTGGTGTGACCCCAAGGAAATGTATGCAAAGCTCACAAAGCTTTATGACGGCTGTATGCAGGGCCGCACGATGTACATAATCCCCTACTCCATGGGTCCTATCGGCTCGCCTATCGCAAAGGTCGGCGCGGAGCTCACTGACTCCATTTATGTAGTTCTCAATATGGACATCATGACCAGAATGGGCAAGCAGGCATTCGGCAATCTCCCCGATGATTCGGACGATTTCGTAAGATGCTTACATTCAAAGGCAAATGTTGACCCCGAAAACAGATACATCGTTCAGTTCCCCGAGGACAACACTATCTGGTCGATAAACTCCGCATACGGCGGAAATGTGCTTTTGGGCAAGAAGTGCTTTGCACTCCGCATCGCTTCTTATCAGGGCTGGAAAGAAGGCTGGATGGCTGAGCATATGCTTATTCTCGGTGTTCAGAAGCCTGACGGCGAGACAAAATATGTATGCGCT
>DLOT01000055.1 GCA_002479715.1 Ruminococcus sp. UBA7477
ACCGCTGAGGGCGCAGTCAAATGGGATTTTCCCAGAGTATTCTGCGACGCTGTAGGCAAGCGTATAAATGTCGGTGATATGTTGGTATCCTGCTAAGCGCACGGGTCGTTCCGTGAATCAAGGTGGCACCGNNTTTCTGTCAAGGGCGATTTTGTTTTTTCTTTGGCGGAATGTCAAAGGAGAATTTTGATTTGGAGGTAATGTTATGAAAATCTCACCGGATCTGAGTGAAGTCAAAAGAATCGCCGCAACCGGTAAGTATGATGTGCTGCCAGTGAGCTGCGAGATCTTATCGGACTTCACCACACCTATCGAAACGATGAAGATACTGAAAAATGTGTCGACTCATTGCTATATGCTCGAATCTGCACAGGCAAACGAAACCTGGGGACGCTACACCTTCTTGGGCTTTGACCCTAAAATGGAGATTACCTGTATAAACGGCGAAATGAAGATCGGAAATCTGAAGGTCAGGACGGATAACCCTTCCGACTATCTCCGTCAGATCCTTGTCGATTACAAAAGTCCGCGCTTTGATTATCTTCCTTCCTTCACAGGCGGCCTTGTAGGCTACTTTTCCTACGATTATCTCGGCTACAGTGAGCCGACTGTAAAGTGCAATGTGGAGGACACGGAAGATTTCAAGGATGTTGACCTGATGCTTTTTGATAAGGTCATCGCCTTTGATCATTTAAGACAGAAGATCATACTCATCGTAAATATGCCGCTTAGCGACGTAGAGGTCGGATATAACAAAGCGGTCATGGAGCTTGAACAGCTCGCACTGCTTCTCCGCCATGGTGAAAAGAAGAATGAACCGGGCGGAAAGCTGCTTGGCGAGGTCACGCCGCTGTTTGATAAAGAACAGTTCTGCGGCATGGTCGAGAAAGCGAAGCATTATATACGCGAGGGCGATATCTTTCAGATCGTGCTTTCAAATCGCTTGAGCGCTCCCTTTGAAGGCAGTCTTCTGAATACTTACCGCGTGCTTCGCACAATAAATCCTTCGCCGTATATGTTTTATTTTTCGGGAACGGATGTTGAGGTAGCGGGAGCGTCGCCGGAAACCTTGGTCAAGCTGGAAAACGGTGTGCTTCACACCTTCCCCCTTGCCGGGACCAGACCGAGAGGAAAGACAGACGAGGAAGACAAAGCATTGGAAGCCGAACTGCTTGCCGATGAAAAGGAGCTTGCCGAGCATAATATGCTGGTGGATCTGGGACGGAATGATCTCGGTAAGATAAGCAAATTCGGCACTGTTCAGGTTGAAAAGCTGCATTCGATCGAACGCTATTCCCACGTTATGCATATCGGTTCTACTGTGCGCGGCGAGATCAGTGACGATCATGATGCGCTCGATGCCATCGAAGCAGTTCTTCCGGCGGGAACACTCTCTGGCGCGCCGAAGATCAGAGCCTGCCGGCTGATAGGAGAACTGGAAAACAACAAGCGCGGTATCTACGGCGGCGCTATCGGATATATCGACTTTACGGGAAATATGGATACCTGCATCGCCATTCGCATAGCCTATAAGAAAAACGGCAAGGTGTTTGTAAGATCGGGAGCCGGCATTGTGGCGGATTCATTGCCCGAAAAGGAATTTCAGGAATGCCTGAACAAAGCCAAAGCATCTCTTAAAGCGCTAGAGCTTGCACAGGAGGCGGAATTATGATCCTTTTGATAGACAACTACGACAGCTTTTCCTATAATCTCTATCAGCTCGTCGGCGAGATCAACCCGGATATTAAGGTCATCAGAAACGATGAAATGACGGTAGAGGAAATTGAGAAACTGAACCCCGACTGCATCATTCTCTCGCCCGGCCCGGGCAGACCCGAAGATGCCGGCGTTATTATTGATGTCGCGAGAACTCTCGGCAAAGATATTCCGATCTTAGGCGTATGTCTTGGCCATCAGGCGATATGTGCGGCGTTCGGCGCAACAGTTACCTATGCAAAGCAGCTGATGCACGGTAAGCAGTCGTATGTCAGATTTGATGCTTCTTGCCCGTTGTTTGGGGGCTGCCCCGAAGTCGCGCCTGTCGCACGCTATCATTCTCTTGCGGCAGACAGCGGCACCATACCGGAATGCCTGAAGGTTACTGCCCTCACAACAGACGGCGAGATAATGGCGGTACAGCACAAAGAGTATCCCATTTACGGTGTGCAGTTTCACCCTGAATCCATTATGACGCCGGACGGAAAGCAGATGCTCAGAAATTTTATAGAAACTGCCAGGGGCGTATAATTATCCATCAGCGCTTGCGGACGTATGCAATGATGCCGATTATCGAAAGAGGGAAACGGAAGCTATGAACACTTTTGAAAGAATATACGAGGTCGTTATGCAGATACCCCGCGGAAAGGTCGCGACCTACGGTCAGGTTGCGGCGCTGGCTGGAAATCCGCGCTGGTCGCAGGTGGTCGGATATGCGCTCCATGTGAACCCGGACAATTCAAAGATCCCCTGCCACAGGGTCGTCAACCGTTTCGGAGAAACCTCGTCCGCATTCGCATTCGGCGGAGCCGATACTCAGCGTCAGATGCTGGAAACGGAGGGCGTGGAGTTTACAGCCGAGGGCAGAGTGGATATGAAACTCTTTGCGTGGGATGGCTCTTGCAATTTTGAATAAAGTGTGATAGAATAACATAAACGAAAAGGGGGCGGAGCAAATGGGATTGCAGGAATCGGGAGAAATGTATCTGGAGACGATACTTATACTGTCGCAGAAGATCGGCTCGGTGAGGGCAATAGATGTCGGTGAATATATGGGATTTTCCAAGCCGAGCGTCAGCCGCGCCATGAGCATATTGAAAAGCGGCGGATTTGTTGAAACCGACAGCAGGGGATATCTTTTGCTGACGGACGCCGGCAGGGAGGTCGCAGAAAAGATCTATGAGCGGCACACGCTTCTGACCGAGCTTCTGACTCGTTTGGGAGTGAGCGAAAAGACCGCCGCCGAGGACGCCTGTAAAATGGAGCACGACATAAGCGATGAGACCTTTGCGGCGATAAAGAAACACGTCAGCAGTTATGCAAAGAAATAATTTTGGTGCAGGCATTTTGTCTGCACTTTTTGTTTGCGGTTTAAGGTGCGGCTGTTGGTAAAGCGATCTGTTTTATGAAAGGAATATCTGAAAAATGTCCGATGACAACAAAACGAGGGATCGTTTGATCCCTCGTTTTGTTTATGTATTACCGATTCAGAAGCTCTTGCCGAGCTCCTTAGCCTGCTTGAGATATTCTGCCATAAGCTCCTCGCGCTTGTCGGAGGCAAGATTGTCAAACACGTTAAATTCATTGACATCGGAATTGGCGAATATCTTTGAATTTATCATAGTTGCTTTAAGAGCGTTTATGTGAGAACGGCCCTGCTCGGCATTGCTGTCGTGCGCCATGGTAACAAGACAGCAGGCCTTCTTCAGCTTGTCCATTTTAGCGCTGTCGCCGTATGCAAAGTCTTTTGTCATGACCCTCTGGAACCAACCGACCAGCATAGCAGGGGAGGCCGACCAGAACATTGGGAAGATGAAAACGACTGCGTCACTCGTCTGGATCTTGATCTGCTCTTTTGCGATATCTCCGCTGAGATGCCCCTCGGTGCTGTCTTGGCAGCTGTCAAAGATGTACTCGCTCTCGGAGAGGGTCGGCACAAACTTCATTCCGTATAGATCGGATATCTCATATTCGTGACCCGCTTCGGTCAGACCCTCGATAAATGCATCCTTGACCTTGCAGGTGAAGCTGCTTTCAGATGGGTGACAATAAACTATAAGTACGTTCATAGGGTGCGTCCTCCTCAAAATCAGTTATTATAACAAGTATACAACTTTTTTTCGCTTTAGTCAATAGAAAAAATCAATTTGCCCAAAACATTTTTGCGCTCCGGCATATCTTAAAAAAAGCTTAAGCGCCCTTGAAATCTGCGGGGAAATGTATTATAATAGATGCAAAGTGTCTATTATATCATATAAGCGTAAGCGTTATGATATAATTGTCCTATCCGTCGGAAGCAGACCAAAGGTCAGCGTATCGACGAGGACATCAATTATAATAAACGCTATGCGTTTATTATATCGTAGAGTATATATATTATGCCGTGAAAGGGGGCAATTATTGTGAAGAATATAAGGCGCGGGATCGTTTTGGCTCTGTGCTGCCTGACGGCGGCGTTTTCGTTCACCTCCTGCAGCGGAGGAGACAGCAGCTTGTCTTCGGAGAGCAGCTCTGTGGCAGCGGCGAATGTTTCATGTGAGGAGATCATGTCCTCGCTTTTGTCCGAGGCTGAAAATATGCCTGCCTGCTCCGAGCTTAAATTTACTGACAATACCTTTGCGGACAGCTATGAGAAATATCTGACGCTGCTGTCCCCCGACGACGTTGAGGATTTTTACTTTGTCTATTCCGACACCGCTACCGCCGACGAGATCATGGTGGTCAGGCTTAAAGACGGTGCAGACGTTTCAAAGCTGGAGAGCGCGCTTGAAAAAAGAACCGAGCGCCGCAGAAAGCAGTTTGATACCTATGACCCTGAGGAGGCAAAGCGCACCGGGCTTGCTAAGATCGAAAGCGTCGGCCCGTATGTTGTTTATGTGATATGCGACAATTCCGGGGAGGTCGTTGACCGCTTTGAGGAGATCACCGCAAAATAAAAAACGGCGGAGCTTTTTTAGCTGCCGCCGTGAATGTGTATGGATCTATTCGCTGCTCTCGTCCGTGTCAACGACATCGTCTATGTCGATAATGCCGATGATAGCCAGATATTTTTCTTCGTTGCCCGGAACGGCAAATTCAAGAGCTGCATCAAGCGCGTTTTCGCTGCCGCTGCGAAGCTCTTCGGTGATGCCGCTTTCAAGCTGGCTGGGCAGGAAGCGGATGCTCGCGTCATCTCCGTAATATGCCCAGAAGTTCAGAAGATTCATTACCTCGCTGTGGCGCTCGTCGCTTGTCATATTGCTCCAGACTTCCTCGCTGGCGGAGTGAAGGGAATACAGCCTGAACATCGAAAAATCGCCGTCAAGGTGATAGCTTTCTCCCGAGTCTGTGGCGTCGTAGCCCTTTTCGAGTATTTCGGAGATGAAGCTGTCGTCCTTCCTCTGTTCCGTTTGGGACGATGACGAATCGTTGACAAAGCCGAATCTGACATTACAGGCCGAAAGGGTAATACACGCGACCGATATAGCGGCAAGGGACAGTATTCTTCCGGATTTCATAAAGCTCACTCTCCTTAATAAAACATTAAGACTATTATATCGCGGATCAATAGCTTTGTCAATATTATTTTGTATGTTAATATTGCAATATATACCGTCTGTTATTGGCGGTGCCGATAAAGAAAGGAACAAAAAATGAAACGAATTTCCAATGTCCTTCAGACCCTGCTGCCGCTGCTGTTTTTCCCCTTGGGAATAAATCTGGCTGTGGCTTTATACATGGAATATGGCAAGGAGGGTATCAAAAGCCCCGACGTCGCACTTTTCCCGACGGCGGTATTTCTGCTCTACGCCCTTTTCGGACTGGGTACGGTCGTTTTCAATGCAGTCAGAAAATTCCGCGGAGAAACAAACGGCTTTGCTCTGGGCGCCGCCTTGGCTCTTGAGACCTACTGCTTTACCGAAACCTGCACGGGGACTTCCGTTGCAAAGGAGAGCGTTATGTTTTTCTTTGCCGCACCGCTGTTTATTTATGCGTTTTATCTGCTCGGCGGTATAATATTCAAAAATCCAAAGATATATTATATAGTGCTGAGCGTGCTTTTCCATATCTGCGGTCTTATTCAGTTTTTCGTCTACTCTTTCCGCGGCGCGCCTGTAAGGGCATCGGATCTCAGCAATATAGCTTCGGCTATGGAGATCTCGGGTGACTACTCCTTTGTCGGCGGCGGTGGGCTGTGGCTGATAATTTTTGCGGTGCTGGATCTGGCGGCGGCGGTTTTTGTAACAGTCAGGGTCAAGCTTACGCCGATAAAGCTGAAAAAGCGTCTTTGGGGACTGCCTCTTATGGCGGCGCTTGTGATAGCGTTCGGTGTGTATGCCATAAGGCTCTATGACTTTGGCGTTGAAAACAGGATAATCAAGCTCAATTTTTCAGGCGGCGAGGATCTTACATCATATAAAGACACGGGCAATATGCTGCTGCTTTATCTGGATATCCGAAATGCCGGCTCGCATAAGCCGGACGGCTATTCAGACGAACGAGCGCTTGAAATACTCTCAAAGTATTCACAGAGCGACGAAACGCCCGACCGCACGCCGACAGTAATTGCCATAATGGACGAGTCGCTGGCTGATTTTGCGCTTCTCGGCGATTTGCAGACCGACCGTGACTATATGCCGTTTTATCACAGCCTCAGCGAGAATACCGTCAAGGGTTATGTCACTGTTTCGGCTTACGGCGGATACTCCTGCAACTCGGAGTTTGAGTTCCTCACCGGCAACAGCATGGGCTTTTTCCCGAACGGAAGCGCGGCATATACGCAATATATGAAAACGCCGCAGGATTCTTTGGTGAGCTATTTCAAGGGCTACGGATATCAGACCTTGTCCATGGCGGGCTGCTCGCGGACTCTTTGGAAGCTCGGCGAAGCATACGAGAAGTTTGGCTTTGAGAAACAGCTCTATCAGTCGGATCTGAAAAGCATGTCGAACAAATATGTAAACGGCAGGATCTCCGATGAGTCGCTGTTCAGGCAGCTTATAGCGCAGTATGAGAAAAAAGATAAGAATAAGCCGATGTTCGCTTTTATGACCACTATGCAAAATCATGCGGCTTATAAGCTCAACGATATTCCCGAGGAGATAGCCGTCAAGGCGGAAAACATCTCCGACCCGACAGCCTCGGCATATCTTTCATATGTAAGAGCGACAGATAATGCCCTGAAAATGCTTGTCGAATATTTCTCTGAGGTCGATGAGGACGTTGTGATAGTGCTGTTCGGCGACCATTATCCTCATATACCTGAGTTTTCCGAAGCGCTGCTGGGAAGCTCGCTCGGCACTCTTTCTACCGAGCAGAACGCCAGCATCCACAAGACGCCGTTTTTCATCTGGGCAAACTATGACATTGAGGAGCAGGAGGGCGTGAGCATCAGCCTGAACTACCTGTCAAACAGGCTTATCGAGGTTTGCGATATGCCAAAGACCGATTTTCAGCTGTATCTCGACGACGTTTGCGCGCAGGTTCCTTCGATCAGCTCCTTTGGTTATCGCGGTGCAGACGGCAAGTGGTACCGCGTTTCGGAAAAGTCGGATTACACAGATACGCTGACTGATTACAACATAGTGCAGTATTACAGAATGTTTGAAAAATACAAATAACAGGTGATGCAGCTTAAAGCTGCACCTGTAGCCGGCAGCGTACCGCTGCACCCACAGCCGCCTTTTTTCGGTATAGGCTAGTTAGAAATATAGCAAGACGGTGGATTGGTACGCTGGACTTAGCAATAAATTAAATTAAAAGTTTTCGATCCAGCCTTTTACAAAAGGCTGGTGGGGTGTGGGGTG